>DATDEG010000018.1:0-7754 GCA_036523465.1 bacterium | reverse complement strand
AATCGATGAGCCGGCTGAGCGTCTCCGCGCCGATGACCAGCGCGTTCCGGATGGTCCCCGACGCGATCAGTTGCCCTGCGCCGATGAGGCCGTAGACGAAGCTCGAGCACGCCGCGAGCAGATCGAACGCACCCGCCCGCTTGGCCCCGAGCCGCTCCTGTACGAGACAGGCGGTCGCTGGGAAGTAGTGGTCCGGTGTCGCGGTCCCGACGATGATGAGGTCCAGGTCTGCAGCGTCCATCTCCGCGCTGGCCAGCGCCCGTTCCGCGGCCAGAAGGGCGAGGTCTCCCGTCGACTGGTCCGGGGCGGCGAGATGCCGTCGTTTGATCCCCGTTCGGGCGGTGATCCACTCGTCGGTCGTATCGACCATCCGCGCCAGGTCGTCATTGGTGAGGATCCGCTCGGGGATATGGACGCCGAGTCCGCGGATCGCCGCTCGTTTCACCTGTCCGGTCATCGTCGCCGGTAGGTTCGTGCCCACCGGCCGGTCCACCTACTCCGCCGGATCAGGCACATGGAAACCGGTTACTTCGCCCGGAAGAACAGAATCCCACCCCGGCGCGACACCGCCGCCCGCTTCTCCTCCATGAGCAGGTCGAGATGGCCGACGACTTCGGAGAGCGCGAGCATGAGGTTCAGCTCGTCCAGGTTCTGGTAGAGCTCCTGGCAGAGTTGGTGGAGGGTCTTCCCGCGGCTATCGAGCCGGGCATGGATGGCTTCCTTGCGCTGTTCGTGATGGCTGATGAGCTCACGGATGCGCACGCTCGGATTGGCGATAGGCCCGCCGTGCCCGGGATAGGCGACGTCGCAGTTCAGCAGCAGGATGCGGCGCAGCGAGTGCAGGTACTGCGGCAGCGTCTGGATCCGTGATCCCCGGTCGTCGAACTCGACGATGGGGTTGGGACTAATCTCTTCGAGCAGGAGGTCGCCGGCGATGAGGGCGCCGTCGTCGTGATAGAGGCAGATGTGTCCGAGGGAATGACCCGGGCAGTGCAGCACGCGCAGCCGGGCGCCGTCCGCCTCCAGTACGTCGCCGTCGTTGAGGGCCTCAAACTTCGTCACGGCATCGAAGAACTGGCGCATCGCCCGCATCCGCTCGGTGAACGAGCGGAGGAAGGATTCGGGAAGTCCCGCCGCAAGGAAATGCGTCCGCAGATGATCCAACACCCAGCGATCCCCGGCGAATTTCGGCCGGTCGGATGGATTGGCAAAGATCTGCGCTCCGGAGCGCGATACGACCCATTGCGCGTTGCCGAAGTGGTCCGAGTGACCGTGCGTGAGGACGATGCGCCGGATATCCTCGATGCGGGAACCGGCGTCGCGTACTCCGCGCTCAAGCGCGGCCTGCGCCGCCTCCGTCTTGGGACCCGAATCGATGAGGGTCGGCGATGCGCCGAGCAGCAAGTACGCGTTGACCGGACCGACCGGGAAGGGCGTGGGGAGTTCGATCCGGTGGACCTGCATAGCCACCCCTAGAGCCGCTCGATCACGGTCGCGGTGGCCATCCCCCAGCCGATGCAGACGACTTCCAGGCCAAATCGTCCGTCCCGGCGCTCCAGTTCATGCAGCAGCGTCGTCATCAACCTCGCCCCGGACGCGCCCACCGGATGGCCGATGGCGATCGCGCCGCCGTTCGGATTCACCCGGGACATATCCGGCTCTACCTCCGCTGACCAGGCGAGGACGACGGGAGCGAACGCCTCGTTGATCTCGATGACATCGAGCTGCTCGAACGTGATCCCCGTGCGATCGAGCGCCCGGCGCGTTGCCGGCACGACGCCCGTGAACATGATCTGCGGATCGCTGCCGACGACGACTCTGGATCGCAGCCTGGCGCGGGCCCGGATGCCGAGCTCCCGGGCACGCGGCGCGCTCATCAGGAGCACCGCGGCCGCGCTGTCGCTGATCTGGCTGCTGTTCCCGGCGGTGATGACGCCGTCGCTCTGGAAGGCGGGCTGCAGGGAGGCGAGCTTCTCCAATGACGTGTCGCGCCGGATGCCTTCGTCGGCGCTCACCGTGCCGCCGCCCTTGCCCGGCAGCGGCATGATCTCCGGCGTGAACCATCCCTCGTCGGTGGCCCGCGCGGCACGGCGATGCGATTCCAGACTGTAACGGTCGCACTCTTCACGCGTGAGCCCGTATCGCTTGACGAGCATCTCCGCGGCGATGCCCTGGTGCACGAGGTGATAGCGGTCCATCAGCCGCGGGTTCCACTCTCCATAGTCGCTGCCCAGCGGGACCCGGCTCATGCTCTCGACCCCGCAGGCGATGACGACGTCCATGTCTCCGCTCGCGATCGCCTGGGCCGCGAAGTGGATGGCCTGATGGCTGCTGCCGCACTGGCGGTTCACCGACGTCGCGGCGACCTCCACCGGGAAGCCGGCGATCAAGGTGGCGTTTCGCGCGACGTTCGCGCCCTGCTCGCCGGTCTGGGTTACGCAGCCGGCTACGACATCCTCCACAGCAGCGGGCTCGATGCCGGCGCGGCGGACGATCTCGCCCAGGACCGCAGCCAGCAGGTCATCTGCCCGCGTCTCGCTGAGCATCCCGCCGCGCCTTCCCTGCGGCGCCCGGACCGCTTCGACGATCACCACGTCCCTCATGGGCTGCTCCGCTTCTGCCTGTGTCCTTGCTGGCCGTTCCCCGTTCCCTGTTTCCCGTTCCCCCGATCAGATGGCCAGCAGCCCGCCGTCGATCCCGAAGACCTGTCCCGTCACGTAACTCGCCGCGTCGGAGGCCAGGTAGACGGCGGCGCCCTTCACCTCACCGGGCCGCCCGACGCGCCCCATCGGAATGGACGCCATCAGCGTCTGTCCCGCGCGCTCGATGACCTTCTCGGACATACGCGTCGGAAACCACCCCGGGGCGATGACGTTCACCGTGATGCCGTGGCGGGCCCACTTCACGGCGAGGTCTTTGCTGAGCGAAATGATGGCGCCCTTGCTGGCGCTATAGGCCACCGCGTCCATGACCTCGGACGGCTGACCCGAGAGCCCGGCCAGCGACGCGACGTTGATGATCCGCCCGAAGTGCCGGCCGATCATCCGGCGGCCAACGGTCTGGCACATGAGGAAGGTCCCCGTGGCGTTGGCCTCCATGACCTCGCGCCACTTCTCCAGCGGCATCTCCTCCGCCGGCGCCCCCCACGTTCGTCCGGCGGCGTTGACCAGGATGTCGATGCGCCCGAACGTTTCCTCGACCGTCTCCGTCACGCGGACGACATCGTTAGGATCGGCGACATCGCCGCTCTGAGCAAGGCAGTCGATATGCTTGTCGCGAAGGGCGCGGTCCGCTTCATCAAGCCATTCCCGGCGCCGGGCGACGATGGCCACCCGCGCGCCGGCCTCGCCCAACCCTTCGGCGATCTCGAGGCCCAGTCCGCGCGATCCACCGGTCACGAGCGCCGCCCGTCCATTGAGTGAGAAGAGGTCTGCCATGTGGCGTCTCCGTTCCCTGTTCCCTCCGTCGAGGGTGCGCCCTGCCGGACAGGAGTCACGCGGCCCGGCGCGTAGAGCATAACCCACATGGCCCGACTGGATGTTCGTCATACCGAGACCGAGGTGGCCCAGACCCTGCCGGCGCTGTTCTTGGAGCAGGCCTCCCGTCTGGGAGAGCGCGTCGCGCTGCGGCGGAAAGAATATGGAATCTGGCGGCGCATCTCGTGGGCGGATTACGCGCGCAACGCCCGGTGGATCGCTCACGCGCTGATCGCCCTGGGGATCGGCCCCGGAGAGCGGGTGGCGGTCATCGGCGAGAACCGGCCGGAGTGGCTGTTCAGCGATCAAGGGATCCTTGCCGCCGGTTGCGTCACCGTCGGGATCTACGCGACGAGCAGCCCGGAGCAGGTCAAGTACATCGTGGAACACTCGGGATCGCGCGTCATCATCGTCGAAGGAGAGGAGCAGCTGGACAAGCTCCTCGAGGTACGCCCGTCGCTCCCGCGGCTCGAGCGCATCGTGGTCATGGATCCCGAGGGGCTGCGCACGTTCGCCGATCCTCAGGTCATGATGTTTGGCGAATTCCTCCGCCTCGGTGAGCAGCACGAGCGACAGCACCCGAGGGCGGTCGAGGATCGGATCGCCGCCATCCGGTCCGACGATCTCGCTGTCCTCATCTATACCTCGGGCACAACCGGACCGCCGAAGGGCACGATGCTCTCACACGGCAACATCCTGTGGGAGCTAGGGGCCGCTTGCGCGCACGTCATCCCTGCCCGCGCAGAGGACGAGCTGCTCAGTTACCTGCCCCTGGCGCACATCGCCGAGCGCTCGTTCTCCATCACCATCGCGCTCTACGCCGGCTACACGGTCAACTTCGCCGAGAACCTCGATACGGTGCCCCAGAACCTCCGCGAGGTGCGGCCGACGATCGTCTTCGCCGTTCCACGGATCTGGGAGAAGCTGCACTCGGGAATCGTCCTCGGCATGCGGGAGGCCGACTGGATCAAGCGCGTCGCGTTCGCCGCGGGAATCTCGGTGGGCCGCGCCTATGCCTCGGCCCTGCTCGACAGGCGGCGGCCACCGCTCTGGCTGCGCGCTGCCTACGCCGCCGCCCACCTTGCGATCCTGGGTCCGCTGCGCAACCGGATCGGATTGGATCGAACGCGTGTCGCTCTCTCCGCGGCCGCGCCCATCTCGCCCGATGTCCTGCGCTTCTTCTGGGGCCTGGGAGTTCAGATCCGGGAGATCTACGGCCAGACGGAGGGCTCCGGCCTCACCACGGCCCATCCGATCGGCGATGTGAAGCTCGGAACGGTCGGCAAACCCATTCCGGGGATCGAGGTCCGGCTGGCGGACGATGGCGAGATCCTCGTTCGCAGCCCCGGGGTGTTCTGCGGCTACTTCAACGACCCCGAGCAGACCGCCCGGACCATCGTCGACGGATGGCTGCACAGCGGCGATGTCGGGACGTTCGATGCGCAGGGGAACCTCCAGATCACCGATCGCAAGAAGGACTTGTTCATCAACGCCTACGGGAAGAACATCGCTCCGCAGTACGTCGAGAACAAGCTCAAGTTCAGTCCCTTCATCAACGACGCGGTCGTGATCGGCGACGGCCGGAAGTACCTCATCGCGCTGATCGTGATCGACGAGGACAATTGCGGCAAGTGGGCCCAGGACCGCCGCATCCCCTTCACGACGTTCACCGACCTGACCCAGTCCGGCGAGATCCGCAAGCTCATCGGCGGCGAGGTCGACGCCGTGAACAGGACGCTTTCCTCCCCGGAGCAGGTGAAGAAGTTCATTCTCCTTCCGAAACGGCTCTATCAGGAGGACGGCGAAGTCACGCCGACGATGAAGGTGAAGCGTCGCGCCATCATGGAGAAGTTCGGAGACCTGATCGACGTCGTCTACCGCGACTAACCATGGAATCACGTCATCACGTTAGGCCCACCTCCGGCGGACCTTGTATCTCTTCCACCCCTTGATCGACGGCTCTCGAGAGACCCCCAGGTAGAGTTCCTGCACGTTGGGGTTCTCAGCCAGGTCCTGCGCTGTCCCTTCCAGAACCAGCCGCCCGCTCTCCAGTACGTAGCCGTAGTGCGCGATCGAGAGCGCCATGTGAGCGTTCTGCTCGACGAGGAGGATCGCTGTGCCGCTCTCGTTGATCGCGGTAATCGTCCGGAAGATCTCCTTGACCAGCAGCGGCGCGAGTCCCAATGACGGCTCGTCCAGCATGAGCAACCGTGGCCGCGTGAGGACGGCGCGCCCGATGACGAGCATCTGCTGCTCGCCCCCGGACAGTGTTCCGGCCACTTGCCGCCGTCGCTCACGAAGGACGGGGAAGAGACCGTGGACGTGCTCGATATCGGCGCGGACCGAGCCGTCGCGGCGCCGGTACGTACCGAGCCGAAGATTCTCTTCCACCGTGAGTTCGGGGAAGATACCGCGGCCTTCGATGACATAGCCGATGCCGAGCGCGGCAATGTCCTCGGGGTCTCTCTCGTTGATCCGCCGGCCGTCGAGTTCGATGGTTCCCTTCTCGGGCTGGTTCGGGATGAGCCCCATAATGGTGCGGAGCAGGGTCGTCTTGCCGGCGCCGTTGCTCCCCAGCAGGGCGACGATGCGGCCGCTGTGGACCTCGAGGGAGACTCCGCGGAGGACGGTGAGCCGGCCGTAATAGGCCGTCTCGACGTTCTTGACGGCAAGCAGCGCCGTCATGTCCGCGTCTCTCCGAGGTACGCGCGGACGACCTCTGCGTTGCCCTGGACCTCGGATGCCGGGCCCTGGGCGATCTTCACGCCGTGATCCAGCACGGCGATCCAGTCCGAGATCCCCATGACGAGCTTCAGATCGTGCTCGACAAGGACGATGGTGATCCCCATCTCCTCGCGAACATCCTTAATTCTGAAGACGAGATCGGCTTTCTCGTCGGCGGTCATGCCGGATGACGGTTCGTCCAGCAGCAGCAACCGCGGTTCCGTGGCCAGGGCCCGTCCCAACTCGACGAGGCGCTGTCGCCCCAGCGGGAGGTCGCCGACGCGGCGGTCGCGGGCTTCCTGCAGGTCCAGGAAATCGAGGATCTCCTCCGCGCGCGCGCGGTGCCGCACCTCCTCCCGGCGCCATCCGGGAGTAGAAAGTACCGCGCGGAAGAAGCCGGCGCGGAAGTGGAGATGGCGCCCGAGCAGAAGATTTTCCAGCACCGTCATCCGCAGGAAGAGCTCGACGTTCTGAAACGTGCGGGCTACCCCGCGCCGGGCGATGTGGTCAGGCTTCCTACCGACGAGGTCTCTGCCGTCGAGGAGAATTCGTCCCCGCTGGGGGCGGTACAGGCCGGTGATACAGTTGAAGAGGCTCGTCTTCCCCGCGCCGTTGGGTCCGATGACCGAGACGAGCGTCCCGCCCGGAACCTCCAGGGTCACCGCGTCCAGCGCGACGATTCCCCCGAACGCAAGCGAGACACCGGCTACGGTGAGCAGCGGTACCGCCGGCTCCGGGTGGGGACGGGTGGAAGGGCTGGACGCGATCACGCGAAGATGAGCGGGATGAGGAGGTCCTCATCCCGCTCCGAAGCGCGCATCCGGTCGGTCAGAAGCCGACGGGGTATTCGATCCAATCGGTGAGCTTCTTGTACTGCCCCCCTTCGGACTTGATGAGGAGGATGCGGTTCAGCCCCTGGTGCCGGTCGGGGCCAAACGTCACCGCACGCGCCACATCCCCGTTCCAGTTCTTGATCGACTCCATCGCGGTGATGAAGCTGTTGCGGGTCAGATTTGGCCCGGCCCGGCGCAGACCCTCCAGGAAGGGTTCCAGGAACGAGACGCCGGCCACCGCGTTGAAAGGCGTCCGGGCGAGGGCGGGATTGACCCGCGAGATGGCGGCCAGCGTGGCATCGACCTTCGGGTCGGTGCCCGGGTAGGGGAAGTAGATGGCCAGGACGACGTTGTTCCAGGCCTCCCCGGCCAGCGTGAACATGGCGGGGTCGGCGAGGGCCGAGGTCGAGATCAGCTTGGGACTGTAACCGATCTTTGCGAGCTCTTTGACCAGGAGCGCGCCGGCCGTGGGATTTGCGTACAGGACGACGGCATCGGCTTTGGACTCTCGGAGCTTCAGCGCGTGCGCGCTGAAGTCGCGGTCCGTGACTTCGTAGGGGACCGCGCTCACCAGCCGCGTCTTCGAAGTCGCCGTGCCGCGTTTGACGCCGAGGAGACCCTTCTGTCCGAAGAGGTCGTTCTGGTAGAAGACGGCGAACGTTTTGGCGCCCATGTTCTTCGCCGCGTAATCGGTGAGGATCCGGCCTTCGTCGACGTAGCT
>DATDEG010000017.1:0-11026 GCA_036523465.1 bacterium | reverse complement strand
AGGACGACGATCTGCGCGCGGGATCGCGCTGCCTCAGCGCGCTCCAGCAGCATGGTCACAGTATCCGGTCCGACCGTCGGCCCCGGCTCGTTGATCACCGTCTCGTGGCGCCCCGGCTCGATGATCAGCGTGCATACTCTCACCGGGCCGGCGATCTTGACCGCGTCGAGGGTCACACCGTGCGCCCGCGCGCCGTCAATGATTGCCGATGTCCCGTGGCCGTCACCGACGATGCCGACAACGGTGACGTCGACGCCCAAGCGCCGCGCGGCGCGGGCCACGTTCAGTCCCTTGCCGCTGGCCAGTTCGTGTACCGATTCCGCCCGGTGCACCCGGCCGGGGGTGAAGTCGCGGACCACAACGATGCGGTCGAGGCAGAGGTTGGGGGAGACGACCAACAGCATCGGATCAGCGCATCGCCGCGGGCGACGGGGGGAAGAGCTTGAACACCTCGAGCGGCGCGGCGTCTGCGACGAACAGGTGGGGGCGGCGGGCGGCGCCGGCCGTGACCAGCGCCTCGTCGCCCGGACCGAGACGCCGGCCCATCACGTGGCCGCGCCCCTCCCAGACGAGGAGGACATACGGCCCGCGTTCCACGCTCTCGAATCGTGTGCGCACGATCATCCGTTTGCCCGAGAACTTGCGCAGCCGCGGCGGGAAGATCCACATCTCCTCTCCGCTCCGCCCGCGTGTCTCCGCCACCGGCTCGGGGATGAGCCGGTGGCGCTCCAGCAGCCGGGGATCGCATGACACGCCGTAGTCGATCAGCCCGAGGGCTCCAGCGACGGACGCGAAACCGGGATGCAGGGCCTCCGGATCGAGAGGAGGGCGGCCTCGAGGGTGTTCGAGCATCGTGTAGACATCGGATGGCTGCTGGACCTCGAGCGTGAGCGCCGTGCCGGGACGATGCGGAATGCCGGCGGGCACAGAGAACCCTTGGCCCGCCCGCTGGTAGAGGGCCGGCGAGAGTTCCAGTGCCGTCCCCCGGGCGATGGCCGCAGCCAGATCGCGCCGGGTCACCCTTGGATGCAGCCCAACATGCGTATATGGGACCGGGCCCGGTGGCCCGGGGAGAAAGTAATACGCCTCATCCTTTCCCCAGCGCTGTCCGGGAAACCGGTTGGGATGCCGCTGCACGTCTGCATCAGCCGCGTGGAAGTGAAAGGTGATCGGCTCAGCAGGATCGAGGATCTTCACCAGCACCGGGAGCGTCGCCCCGTACGCGGCGATGTACTCGGCGCCTAGGATCTGCTCGCCCCGGCGCTCCAGGGCTTCCCGCAGGGAGAGGCCGGTTCGACCCGAGAAGGCAAGCCTGCTCTGCCCTTCGTCCGGACGCGAGAACGGGTTGAGGGCCTGCGTAGTGGAGGCGATCCACCGCTCCGGCCGGCGCTGCCGGACTCCCAGCCTGCCGCCGCCGGGGTACATCCGGCGGACGTACGTGGGCGTGAGGAACAGGATGCCGGCGTCCACGGCGCGATCGAGCTGTGCGTTACGATCGGAACGGCGTGCCGTCCGCAAAACGGATCGTCTCCTCCATCGAGCGAATGCCTGTCGTGCCTCCTACGGCGGTGACACACATGGCGCCGACCGCGTTCGCGAACCGGGTGACGCGGGGGATGTCCCATCCCTCGAGGCAGCCGGCGAGGAATCCGGCGCAGAAGGTGTCCCCGGCGCCCGTTGTGTCGATGGCATCGACCTCGTACGCCGGTGCGTGTCCTCGCCACTCGTCACTGTCGACGTAAGCCCCCTCCGGCCCAAGCTTCACCGCCACGATCTCTGGTCCCCGCTCGCGCAGGAACGCGGCCATCTCCGAAGGCGTTGATGCTCCGGTGACGTGGGCCAGCTCATCCCGGTTGCCGAAGAGCAGGTCCAGATACGGCAGGCAGGGTTCGAACACATGGAACCAGCGGCTCTGCGCGTCCCAGGCCACATCCAGGCTGGTCCGGCATCCCGCTTCCTTCGCCCGCCGGAGCAACTGCGCCGCCGGCACCCCATCGAGGTTTGGCAGCAGGAAGTATCCGCCGAGGTGCAGCCACCGGCTGGCCCTGGTCAATCCTACCGGCACATCCTGCGGGACGAGATGCGCATTGGCGCCCGCCAGGTGCAGGAACGACCGCTCGCCGCTGCCGGATACCGCGACCACGGTCGTCGAGGTGGGCGCGGCCTCATCTCGCACGACATGGGATTCGACCTTGTGCGCGTGCAGGGCATCGATGAGGAACGTCCCGAGCAGGTCGCTGCCGACGCGCCCGACAACCGCCGCGGTCTTCCCTAGTTTGGCGAGCGCAACGGCGGTGGAGTGGGCCAAACCCCCGGAGTGCACCTCGACCCCGTCCACGCGGATGAGCCGGCCCGGCTCGGGCCACGAGTTGACGGGCCAGACGATGACATCGGCGACGAGGACTCCCACGCAGGTGACGTCGGGCATGCGGTAGCCGGCGCTGTGGACGGGGTGTTGCTTCAGTAGGCGCCTATGTCTTTCCTGTCGAATCGGTTCCGCGGACTCTGATGATGATCCAACCGCCATCCTGGCCGCCGTTGGGCGATGCGTTGATGGGTGTCTATTACATCGAGACCGGCGGCGAGTTGAAACAGACTGCCGACTTCATCGCCCGGGAGGAGAGCGCCGGGGGATGGTCCGGTTCAGGTCCACCCACACCGCTGTACGAGCGCTCGGTCGCCTCGGTGCACGACGTCGTCGAGACGGCCCCCGGCCGGGGATACGCGGCGATCGCCTTTCCCACGGCCAACCTTCCCACCAGTGGTTCCCCTTTCGCTGCGCTGTGGCTGTATCTGACGGCCGGGCCGCTCTTTGAGCGTCCGTTTGCCGACGTGGTGAGGCTTGCCGATGTCGTGATCCCCGATGACGTGCTAGCCTCCTTCCACGGACCGCGCTGGGGGATCGCGGAGACGCGGCGCCGCTGCGGACTGCCCCCCGATGCACTGTTGATCGGCGCGATCGTCAAGCCGGGCGCGGGGTTGATACCCGAGGAAGTCGCGGCGCGGTGCGGGGACGCGGCACGCGGAGGCGTGGATCTCATCAAGGACGACGAGAAGATGAACAATCCGGCCTACTGCCCGCTTCTGCCGCGGGTAGAAGCCGTCGTAGCCGCTCTGCGCCGGGCGGAAGATGAGACCGGCCGCCGGGTGATCTATTGCCCGCACGTCACGGGGCGGCCTGACCAGATGCTGGAAGCAGCGAGAGCAGCCGTTGACGCCGGAGCCACCGGGGTGATGGTGAACGTTTTCGCGGCCGGACTGGCGTCACTGGAGATGCTCAGCGCGGGCGATGGGCCCGGCGTGCCGATCTACGTGCACTCGGGTGGACGGTCCGTTCTGTCTCAGCCGTCGGTAAACGGCATCGACACGCGCGTCTTCGCGAAGTTCGTGCGGCTGTTGGGCGGCGATTACCTTGATGTGTACGCGCAGGGCGGCTACCTGCGCGCCGGGACGCTGGAGGAAGCGACCGCGCTCGCGGCGGTGCTCCGCGACGATTGGGGCACGATCCGTCCGGTGCTTCCGACCTGCTCGGGGGGATTGACCGTTTCTACGATCGCGCCGAACTACGCCGCGTTCGGCCGCGACATCCTGCCGATGGCCGGGTCGGCGATCTTCAACCATCCCGATGGTGCGGCCGCCGGCGCCGCGGCGCTCCGCCGGGCAGCCGACGCCTATTTCCAGTCCACCCTCCAGAGATGAAGCGGTCGAGATTGCACAGACGCCGTTCGATGCAGAGAAGAAACCACCGCACGGACATCCGACATCTGACGAACCGCACGTGGGCGGAGATCGACCTTGCCGCCGTCACAGCCAACCTGGCCGCGATCCGCGGGGTCCTCGATCCACGCGTCTCGATCATGGCCGTCGTCAAAGCGGACGGATACGGCCATGGCGCCGTCCCAGTGGCTCAGTCGGCCCTCCGCGCTGGGGCGACCTGGCTCGGTGTCGCCACCGTCGATGAAGGATTGGCGCTGCGCCGCGCCCGCATCGCCGCCCCGATCCTCGTGCTGGGCCCTTCCGCGGCGGACGAGATCGCCGAGGCTGTCCGGCGGAGGCTCAGCCTGACCGTTTCGTCCCCTGAGGCGGTGACGCTGATCGCACGCGGTGCCCGCAGACGCGCCGCGCACGTGCACCTCAAGGTTGACACCGGGATGACCCGGTTGGGCGTCGCGATCGGAGAGGTGAGCAAAGTCGCGCGTGCGATCGCCGCGGCCGGGCTGCGTCTCGAGGGCGTCCTCACCCACCTGGCTTGTGCGGACGAGCCGGGGAGCGAGATGACACGCGACCAACTCACGAGGTTCGAGTCTATCCTCCCAGGGCTGCGGCGCCGGTATCCCAAGCTGATCGTCCACGCGGCGAACAGCGCAGCAGCCGTGCTCCTGCCGCGGAGCCACTACGGTATGGTGCGCATCGGACTGGCGATGTACGGCCTCTCGCCCGGTCCTGCGGTGAGCGAGCGCGTCTCGCTGCGGCCGGTGATGCGCCTTCGGAGCCGCATCGTGCGTATTGTCCGTGCGCAGCCCGGGACGGCGGTGAGTTACGGCGCGACGTACCGGGTGCTGCGCCCGACGACGATCGCGACCGTCGCGTGCGGATACGCCGACGGGTACCCGCGCCTCGCGGGCCTCAACGGCGAGGTCATCCTCGACGGCGAGCGGGTGCACATCGCGGGCAGGGTCTGCATGGACTACCTCATGCTCGACGCCGGAGACCGTCCGGTGCGTCCGGACGGCATCGTCGATCTCTTCGGCAGCAGGGTGACCGCCGAAGAGGTCGCGGAGTGGGCTCACACGATCTCGTACGAGGTGGTCTGTGGGGTCGGGCCGCGCGTGCCCCGCGTGTACCTGGAGACGACCAGACCACCTGACGTAGGGATCCGGATGGACCCGGCGCGGCGCACCAGTTCCCGGCGCCGCATCGCCGGACGGCGATGACTCCATGGATCGCGTTCCAAGGGGAGCGGGGTGCCTACAGTGAAGCGGCGGCGGCGATCTTTGCGCCGCGATTCGCACCGATGCCCTGCCGGCTGCTCAGCGACGTCTTCGACGCGGTGACCGCGGGGCGCGCAGCGCTCGGGGTGGTCCCGATCGAGAACTCGCAGGCCGGGTCGATCAATGAAGCCTACGATCTGCTATTGGCCCAGGCGCTGCACATCACCGGGGAGGTGGATCAGCGGATCCGGCATTGCCTCCTCGCTCTGCCCGGTCGCCGGCTCGGACAACTCCGACGGGTCTTCTCGCACCCGCAGGCGCTCGCGCAGTGCGACGCCTTTCTCCGCGCCCACGATCTTGAAGGCGTCCCCGCGTACGACACGGCGGGTAGCGCGAAGCTCGTCGCGCGGGAGAAGCTCAGGGATGCCGGAGCCATCGCCGGCCCGCACGCCGCGGCGATCTATGGGCTTCACATCCTCGCCGAGGGCATCGAGACGCATCCGGCCAACTACACGAAGTTCCTCTCTGTGGCTCGTGACCGCGCGCCGTACCACCATCCCGCGAAGACGTCGGTGGTCTTCACGACCGCGAACGTTCCCGGCGCGCTCCACCGGGTGCTGGGTGCCCTCGCCGCGCGATCCATCAACATGACGAAGCTCGAGTCGCGCCCGAGCCGCACGGTGCCCTGGGAGTACGTGTTCTATGCCGACGTAGAAGGCCACGCCGACGATCCCGAGGTCGCCGCGGCGCTTCGTGAAGTGCAAGAATTGTGCACATTCTTCCGTCCGCTCGGATCGTACCCGAGGATCGCTCCCCCGGCGTGACCATCCCGGCCAGCTTCAAGCCGCTGGGAGACTCGGGGGTGCTCATCGAATTGGAGCGCCGGCTCGACCCCGAGATCAACGCGCAGGCACGGGCGATCGGCGCGCAGCTCGCCTCATTCTCCGGCGTCATCGAGACGGTACCGGCGCTGTGCTCCACGCTCGTCATCTTCGATCCGTTGTCTGCAGATGTCGCGGCGCTGCTGGAAGCGGCGGAGGCCGCCGTCCGCGCCTCAGGGCAGGGCCCGTCGACGACCGGCCGGCTTATCGAGGTGCCGGTCGTCTACGGAGGAACTGCCGGTCCCGACCTCGAGGAGGTGGCGGCACAGTGCGGCCTCACGCCGGACCATGCCGCTCGAGAACATGCCGGCGTGGAATACACCGTCTACATGCTCGGCTTCATGCCGGGGTACCCGTACCTCGGTGTGCTTCCCTCCGGACTCCAGGTGCCGAGACTCGCCTCGCCGAGGCTTAGAGTGCCCGCGGGTTCGGTCGCGATCGCCGATGCGCTCGCAGGCATCTACCCGATGGAATCCCCCGGGGGATGGCGACTCATCGGCCGCACGCCGTTGTCGATCTACGATCCGAGGGAGGCCGATCCGGTCCTGCTGAGGCCCGGCGACCGGATCCGGTTCACGCCGGCCGCCAGCGCGGCGTTCCCGGTGTTGCGGCGCGACGCGCAGACCCCGCTTCCCGCTCATGCGGTCATCGAGATCCGCAGTGGTGGACTGTTCACGACCGTGCAGGACCAGGGTCGCCCCGGGTATCGACGGCTCGGCGTCCCGCCCGCGGGAGCGATGGATGTCCTCGCGCTCCACGCCGCCAATCGCGCTGCGGGCAACCTGCCGGACGCCGCGGCACTCGAGCTTACCGCTCCCGGTCCGGTCCTGCGCGTGCTCGATGATGCCGTCGTCGCACTTGCCGGGGCCGATCTCTCCGCGGCGCTCGACGGGGCGCCTGTTGAGCTGAACCGTCCGGTCCGGGTGCGGCGCGGTCAGGTGCTCGAGTTCGGCGCGCCACGCCGTGGTATGTGGTCTTATCTGGCTGTGCGTGGAGGAATCGACGTGCCAGCGGTGCTCCGCAGCCGCGCCACGTTCGTTCCTGGCGCACTCGGCGGCGCGGGTGGCCGGCGTTTGCGGGAGGGGGACTTCCTGGGACGGGGACCGGAGTTCCCATTGCAACGTCCGGTCCCAGATGGTGTGAATCTGGGTTATCAGATTCCCGGGGACGAGGTATCGGTGCGGGTCATCCCCGGACCGCAGGACGAGTGGCTCACCGAAGAGTCGCGGACGGGCCTCCAGCGCGAAGTGTTCACGATCAGCCTGCACGCGGATCGGGCGGGTACGCGTCTCGACGGACCCATCCTCACCCACCGCATTTCCGGCGAGTTCTTCTCCGACGGCCTGCTCCCGGGGTCGATCCAGATCCCTTCCGGCGGACGCCCCATCGTGATTTTGCCCGACGGCCCCACAACCGGAGGATATCCGAAAGCGGCGGCGGTGATCAGCGCGGACCTGAGGTTGGTCGCGCAATCACGACCCGGGACGAAGATGCGCTTCACAGCGGTCTCGATGGAGGAAGCCGTGGATGCGCTTCGTCCCCAGCGCCGTCAGGTCGAGGGATAAGGGATCGGGGATAGGGAAGAAGTCTGACCAAATCCATATCCCGTAGTTGCGAGGTGTAAGGTGCAACTCGGTAATCTCCCGCGCGTCAGGCTCGCGAACCTGCCCACTCCGCTGGAGCAAGCGCCGCGGCTCACTGAATTCTTGGGCGGGCCGCGCATCTGGATCAAACGCGATGACCTCACCGGGCTCGCCATGGGAGGGAACAAGGCCCGCAAACTCGAGTTCCTCCTCGGTCAGGCCCGCGAGCAGAACTGCGATGTCGTCATCACCGTGGGCGCCGTCCAGTCCAATCACGCGCGGATGACCGCGGCGGCGGCCCGGCACCTCGGCATGGATGCCGTCCTCGTGCTCAACGGTGACGAGCCGGCGTCGCTGCAGGGAAACGTCCTGCTAGACCGGATCTTCGGCGCCGAGGTCCGGATCGTGCAGACCGACGACGACTACGTGCTCATGGGCGTTGTCGACGATGCGGCCCGCCATCTCCGCAAGGAGGGGAGGCGGCCGTACGTCATCCCGCGCGGCGGGAGCAACGCGTACGGCGCGGCCGCGTACATGCTCGCCGCGCTCGAGCTCCTTCAGCAGGCGACGCAGCTGGGGATCCACATCGATGCCATCATCCACACCTCGACGTCGGGGGGGACTCAGTCCGGGCTCTACACGGGTACGAAGGTTACGGAGAGCGGCGTGCAGGTCATCGGGATCAGCGCCGGCCCGCGCAAGGAGGTCGTCGAGAAGCGCGTGTTGGGAATCGTCGAGGAGCTGGCGCAGATGCTGGAGCTGCGATGGCGTCCGCACCCGGATGACTTGCTCGTCGAGGACGGATACGTCGGCGAGCGCTACGGCATCCCGACGCCCGCCTGCCTCGAGGCCATCCGCCTGCTGGCGCGGACCGAAGGCATCCTCCTCGACCCGGTGTACACCGGAAAGGGCATGGCCGGACTTCGCGGGCTGGTCTCGGAAGAACGTTTCCGGCGCGATCAGAATATCGTCTTTTGGCATACGGGTGGACAACCGGCGCTGTTCGCCCACGCGGCGGTATTGCAAGAGAACTGATAAGGTCCCGGAGGCCGAAGGGGGACGCACGCGCGGCGTCCCCCCTCGACCCCCCTCCGCGGACATAGGGGCGAGGCAGATGGTGGGGAGGCTTGGGGCTCTCTTCGTGGCCGTGTTGCTTGCGGCCGGCGTGCAGTCGTCGGCGGCCCAGTCCGTGGATGATCTAGCGGCGCTGCGCCGGGCGTTTGCCGGATTCATCCCCGCGAAGGAAGCGCGGTTTGACGTCGTGCCGGACCTCTACCCCGGCGGATACGCGGATCAGCGTCTACGCGAAGAAGGCGAATCTCGGAGGGCTGCTCGTCGATGAGGTCTGGTTCTGGCTCGTCGGCGTCTCGCTCGACGTTCCGGCGCTCGGACGGGGAGAGCTGGTCATCAAGGATGCGCGCGAGACGGCGGTGCACGCCCGCGCATCGATCAAGCGGCTTGAGGAATACTTCCAGGACGGCAATCCCGTGAAGGACATCCGCCTCTGGTCGGACGGCGAGTACCTGTACGGCAAGGGGACGGTGCCGTTCGGCGGGGCCATGACGAAGGTCTACCTGCGAGGATTCTTTGCCGTTGGCGGGACGAAAGACGTCTACTTCTACGTTGCTGACTTACGGGTGAACGGGCTCCCCATGCTCGCTCCCCTCATCAAGAAGTGGGAGAATGAGATCAATCCGATCTTGAACCAGACAGACTGGCCCGTGACCTTCAAACTTCGGGCCCTGAAGATGACGAAGGAGTGGCTGGTCATCGTCTCACAGGCTGATCCCGAAGCCCCCTGTCACTTCTGCAGCGGCGGCGAGCCGGCCAGCGTCGCGCCATGAGCCCCCGCCCGCGGATCGGGATCACGACAAAGTCCGGCGGCTCGACACATCCGGCCTACCGGCTGTATGCCGTCGCGGTCGAAGCGGCGGGCGGAGAGCCGGTCTGGCTCGAGCCCGAGGTCCTGGCCGGCACCGATCCCCAGGCCATCCTGCGCGATCTTGACGGTCTACTCTTCAGCGGCGGCGTCGATATCGATCCGACGGAATTCGGCGAAGCGGTGGTCCCGGACGCGGGCGTCGAGATCGATCTGGAGCGCGACGCGGCGGAACTTCCACTGGCGCGCGCGGCCCTGGCGACCGATATTCCGGTCTTCGGCATCTGCCGCGGCGTCCAGACGCTGGCCGTCGCCGGCGGTGGGTCGCTGCACCAGGACCTGAGCGTGCTGGGACATGCGCTGGCCCGGCACCAGCAGCGGAAGGCGGGGAAGGACGAGCGGGCGAACGCGCACGGCGTTGACGTCGAGCCGGGGACTATCTTGGCGCGGGCCGTGGGCGAGGGCACGCAGGAGGTGAACAGCTTCCACCATCAGGCGGTCCGCGATCTCCCTGCCGGATTCGTCGTCACGGCGCGCTCCACCGACGGAGTCGTCGAGGCAGTCGAGGATCCGCGGCGAGCGTTCACCCTCGGCGTCCAGTGGCATCCTGAACGGATGGTGGATCGCGATCCGGCGCAGCGGAAGCTCTTCGCTGCGTTCGTCGAGGCCGCCCGCTCGCGCCTGCTTGCCCGCCGCTGACCGGAGTGCAATGCACGGTCTCGCCGCCTCGCTCGAGGCTGTCGGTGCGACCGCTGGCAAGCTCCAGAAGATCGACCATCTCGCGGGCTATCTGCGCACGCTTGACGACGACGATCTCAGGATCGCCTGCACCTACCTGACAGGCGCGATCTTCCCCCCCGGAGATCCCCGGGCGCTCAACGCCGGCGGCGCGGCGCTGGTCGAGGCAGTGCTCGATGTCTCCGGAGAACCGGAGTCGGCGCTGCACGAGAGTTATCTGCATCATGGCGATCTCGGCAGCGTGGCGTTCGATCTCCTCCAGCGGAAGTCCACTCCATCTTTGTTCGCAGAGCCGCTGACGCTCCGCGGCGTGCATGAGGTCTTCACCCGCATGGCTCACGCCGCCGGCAGCGGGTCTCGCCAGATCAAGCTGGAGGGGCTACGGGCCCTGTTCACCGCCGCCGATCCGCTCGAAGCGAAGTATCTCGTCCGCATCATCACTTCAGATCTCCGCGTCGGCCTCAAGGAGGGTCTCCTGGAGGAGGCCGTGGCGAAAGCCTTTGGCCGCCCGCTCGAATCCGTGCGACGGGCCAATATGCTCATCAGCGACATCGGCGAAGTCGCCGTGCTCGCCCGGGACGATCAACTTACAGACGCCCACCTCCGCTTGTTCCGGCCGTTCCGCTTCATGCTGGCCGACACGATCTTCACACCGGAGGAGGCGTTCGCCGGACGCAGTCCGGACGCGCCTCCGCTGGCCGTCGAGGAGAAGTACGACGGGATCCGGGCGCAGGTGCACAGCGACGGTACTCGTTTGGCCATCTTCACACGCACGCTCGATGAGATCACGGCATCGTTTCCCGAGCTCCACGAGACGCTGCGGGCGCTCGCCGAGCACTACATCGTCGACGGCGAGATCGTCGCCTGGCGTGGGGATGCGGCCATCCCGTTCACGCAGCTCATGCAGCGCCTCCGCCGCAAGGATCCGGAGGCGCTCATCACCGAGATCCCCGTTGTCTTGTTCATCTTCGACCTCCTCCATCTCGACGGCGTCGACCTGCTCGACCGCCCGCT
>DATDEG010000016.1:0-1809 GCA_036523465.1 bacterium | reverse complement strand
GGCAGCGTCTGGTGCGATTCGTCGATGACGCAGAGGAAATCGTCGGGGAAATAATCGAGCAGCACCGCCGGCCGTTCGCCGGGCTGGCGCGTCGTGAGATGGCGGGAGTAGTTCTCGATGCCGCTGCAGCGGCCGACTTCGAGCAGCATGTCGACGTCGAACAGCGTGCGAGACTCCAGTCGTTGCGCCTCGACCAGCTTGTTCTGCGCCCGCAGCTCGGCCAGTCGCTCCTTGAGCTCGGCCCGGATGGCCGCGACCGCGCGCTCGACCGTCGGCCGCTCGGTCACGAAGTGCGTGGCCGGATAGACCACGGCCCGATTGAGCTGGGCGATGGCGCTGCCGGTGGTCGGATCGATCTTGGTGATCCGTTCCACCGCGTCACCCCACAGCTCGACGCGGACGCCCTGCTCATCGTAGGCCGGGAAGATCTCGATCGTGTCGCCCCGGACCCGGAAGGTGCCGCGCTCGAAGGCGACGTCGTTGCGCTGATAGTTGATGCGGACGAGATCTTCGAGAATCCCGTCGCGTCCCCGGTCCTTCCCGGTTTCGACCGTGAGCAGCAGCCGGCGGTACGCCTCCGGATCTCCCAGGCCGTAGATCGCCGAGACGCTCGCCACGATGACGACATCGTCGCGCTCCAGCAGACTCGAGGTCGCCCGCAGGCGCAGCGCATCGATGTCCTCGTTGATGGACGAATCCTTGGCAATGTAGGTATCGGTCTGCGGCACGTAGGCTTCGGGCTGGTAGTAGTCGTAGTAGGAGATGAAGAACTCCACCGCGTTGCGGGGGAAGAACGTCTTGAGCTCTCCGTACAGCTGCGCGGCCAGGGTCTTGTTGTGGGAGAGGACGAGCGTGGGACGGCCATGGGCGGCGATGACGTGGGCCATCGTCATCGTCTTGCCCGACCCGGTGACGCCGAGCAGGGTCTGATAGCGGTCCCCACGGGCCAGGCCGGCGGACAGGGACCGGATGGCCTCGGGCTGGTCGCCCGCCGGGCTAAACGGCGATACGAGATCGAACGGCATGGCAGAAAGCTAACGACCGCGCCAAGGCCGGCAGGGTCGCGGTCAGGCCTGGGCCTGGTGGGGACCGACGTCCCGGCGCGCGATTTCGGTCACGCCTTTGACCCGGCGCACGGCGCGCAAGACCTTGTTCAGGTGTGTGTGGTTCTCCACCTCGACGAGCAGATAGCCGTACACGGCGCTGTCGCGGGAGGAGAGCTCCGCGTGGCGGATGTTGGTCCCCGACTGGCTCACGGCCTCGCAGATGTCCGCGTAGAGACCGCGGCGGTCTTCGCCGGCAATCACGAGCCGTACCACGAACGTCTCCCCTTCGGACTCCTGCCAATCGATCTCGACGCGGCGTTCGGCCTCGGCCGACAGCGGGAGGAGGTTGGGACAGTCGCTGCGGTGGATGGAGATCCCCCGCCCCTGGGTGACGTAGCCCACCACCGGATCGCCGGGGACGGGTTGGCAGCATTGCGCGTAGCGGACCATGAGGCCATCCACGCCCTGGATCCGGATGCCGCGGCCGAGACGCAGGCGCTGAATGACGCGACCGAACGCCGTCGCCTTGGGCGCCTGGAGGTCCTCGGCTGGGAGGTCGGGGTAGAGCGCCCGCATCACCAGCCCCAGCGCCACGTCGCCCCGCCCCAGCACGGCTTCCAGCTGCTCGGCGTTCCCCACCGAGAGCGCGGCGGCCGCGCGCGCGAGCTGGTCCGCATCGGGCGGCTCCAGGCGCCGGCGCCGCACTTCGCGGTCCAGGATCTCCTTGCCCAGCGAGACGCTGCGGGTGTGCTCCTCGGACCGG
>DATDEG010000015.1:0-3490 GCA_036523465.1 bacterium | reverse complement strand
TGGGCTCTGTTCTCGCTCCACGCTGACCATCTTTCCACCGTCGTGTTCCAATTCTTACGCGGCGCACTCTGCGCGTCGCCGGGAACGCGGGTAGGAGATGGGCGCCTTACGTGTTGCCTCATCCGCGTGGGTTTACCATCTCTTGACCTTGTTTTCGAGACCATGTCGCCTTCGAGATCGGGCCGTGCCCAGATGTTGGTACGCTGCCCCCCGGTCAGTGCCACCAACGTTCAGTACATGGATGGCCTGATGGAGTGCTGCGTAACGGCGACTGATGCCGCCCTGATCGATACCATGGACGTCGAGTCCGGGATGCGCTTGATTGCCTTCAGCTTCGAGCCCCCACAAGGACGGTGTTTCTGCATCTCAACGTGACGGCATCTTGCTGGGCGTATCGCGCGGATGGCTAGGGTGAGGTCTGCAACAGCGTGAGGACCTGACCGCGGAGTTCTCTGTAGCCGGCCTCACCGAGATACCCCCCGACGAACCGGTCCCGCTGCCGTCGTCCGCGATCGATGAGGATTGTCGTGGGGAGCGCGCCGACCCGGTAGAGGCGCATCCGCGTCTGATCCGGATCGAAGACGTTCGGATAGGTGATCTGCAACGCCTTCAGGAACGCCCTGGCGTCGCGCTCGTCATCCAGGACATCGACTCCCAGCACGACCAGGCCCCGATCCTTGAACTCCTTCCACACCCGCTCCAGGATCGGCATCTCGTCGCGGCACGGCGTGCACCAAGACGCCCAGAAGTTCAGCACGACCGGCTTCCCCCGGAAGTCGGAGAGCGCCACCGGACGGCCGTCAAAAGTGCGGAGCCGGAAGTCGGGAGCAAGAGGGAGCTCTTGGGGAGGTTCCTCTCCACGCGGGAGACGGGGGGCCTGTCGTGGGGTGGTCAAGAGGATCCCCGCGGCGAAGGCCGCGCCTACGATGAGGGCAATGCCCAGCGAGAGAAGGAAGCGGGAGCGGTTGGGCGGCATGCGTCCTTACTATAGCAGGCGAAAATACACTGCAGGCCGGATGGCACCTCCAGCCCGGTCCGCGCTAGGGTGGTTCTGACGGTAAAGACCGCCTAAATCCGGGAGGCCGCCATGGCTGAGCTGCACCCGACGCGCAAACGCATCGTCCGGTTGATCCGTGAGCAGGGGAGGATGACGTTGAGCGACCTGCGGAGGCGGACCGGGCTCTCCCGATCTACGCTCCGCCAGCACCTGGCTGTCCTAGGGCGCGATGGGATGATCACCAGTCAGTTCGTCCGCCGGCCCACCGGACGTCCGCCGCTCGTGTACCGTCTGACCCCGCGGAGCGCGCTGCCGCCGGCTCAAACGTATGCGGCCTTCCTGCGGACCATCGTCTCCGGGATGCGGGCCACCGGCCCGGATCACCTCGATGCGCTCTTTCGCCTGATCGCCGAACAACTCGCCGCGGAGCATCCCGAGATCCGGCGGCTCCCCGATCCCGCGGCGCGCCTGCGGGCGGCGCGGGGTCTGTTCTTCCCCGACGCCGAATCAACGGATGTCGAGCGCACCGCTGATGGCGTGCAGTTCTCGCTCTACACGTGTCCGCTGGCGACGGTCGCCATGGAGTACCGCGACCTGTGTTGCGCGGCCCGCGGGGTTCTCTCCGCGCTCGTCGGCGCCGAGGTCGGTCAGACTGAGTGGATCATCCGGGGCGATCCACGCTGCACCTTCGAGATCCGTCCACAGCCCAACCCGACACTTGAGATCGCTTAGCAGACACTCACCACACCGGCGCGCATGAAGGCCGATCACTCCGCTGCCCAGGCGGCGCTCGAAGGCCGCGGCCGTGGAGCGCGCGCGCTCTTGCCGTTCCTCGGCCCGGCCTTCGTGGCCAGCGTCGCCTACGTCGATCCCGGCAACTTCGCGACGAACATCCAGGGCGGGGCGCAGTTCGGTTACATGCTGCTGTGGGTCGTCGTGGCCGCGAACCTGTCCGCGATGCTCGTGCAGGCGCTGTCGGCCAAGCTCGGGATCGCGACGGGCCGTAACCTCGCCGAGATGTGCCGGGACCGCTTCCCGCGCCCAGTGGTCTGGGGGATGTGGGGGGTGAGCGAGCTCGTCGCGATGGCCACCGATTTGGCCGAGTTCCTCGGCGCGGCCCTCGGCCTCTACCTGCTCTTCCACCTCCCGCTGCTTGCCGCGGCGGCGATCACGGGGGTGGTGACGATGGTCATCCTCGGGCTGGAGCGCTATGGGTTCCGCCCCGTGGAAGCGGTTATCACTGGATTCGTGGGCATCATCGCCCTTTCGTACGTCGTGGAGACGATCCTGGACCGGCCGGCCTGGGGCGCGGTGGCGGCGTCGGCCGTGATCCCCCGGTTTGCGGGGACGGAGAGTGTCCTCCTGGCCAGCGGGATCCTCGGCGCGACCGTCATGCCGCACGTCGTCTTCCTGCACTCCGCGCTCACCCAGCGGCGGATCATCCCGCGCGACCCTTCGCAGGCCGCCCGCTTGTTCCGGTTCGAGGTCGTCGACGTCGCGATCGCCATGGGCCTGGCCGGCGTGATCAACGGGGCCATGCTCATCATGGCCGCGTCCACGTTCTTCCGCGAGGGTCTCGTGCACGTCGCGAGCATCGAGGAGGCGCACCGGACCCTCCAGCCGCTGCTCGGGCCGCTGTCCAGCACGGTGTTCGCAATCTCGCTGGTCGCATCGGGGTTGTCGTCATCCACTGTGGGCACGATGGCCGGTCAGGTCATCATGCAGGGATTCCTGCACCGCCGGATCGCGCTGTGGTTGCGGCGCCTGGTCACGATGGTCCCTGCCGTCGCGGTCATCGCGATCGGGTTGGACCCGACGCGCACCCTCGTGATCAGCCAGGTGGTCCTCAGCTTCGGCCTGCCCTTCGCGCTCGTGCCGCTCGTACTCTTCACCAGCCGGAGGAGCATCATGGGTGGATTGGCCAACCGTCCCCTCACGACTCTGGCCGCGTGGATCGTGACTGGTATGATCGTCGCCCTGAATCTGTTCCTGCTCTATACGCTGGTCCTGGGAGGCTGATCGTGTTTAGCCGTCTGCTCGTTCCGCTGGATGGATCCAGGCTGGCGGAGTCGGCGCTGTCGGCTGCCGCGGAAGTCGGCCGGCGCCTGGGGGCAGGGGTGACGCTGTACCATGCCTTGGAGCGGGGCGCGCCACCCACGGTGCACGGCGATCGCCACCTGACCCTCCCCGTCGAGGTGGAAGCGTACCTTTCGGGCGTGGCCGCCTGGCTTGAGGAACGGGGCGTCACGGCCGCCGCGCGCTTCGACGCCGATCCTGGGGACGTCGCCTCACATATCGCCGCGGCGGCAGCGCGTGAAGGGGCCGATCTGGTCATCCTCTGCACGCACGGATCGGGAGGGCTCCGGGGCTTGCTCTATGGGCGCGTGGCCCAACAGGTGCTGCAGCGCGGCACCGTCCCGGTCCTTCTCGTGACCCCTTCCCCCGCCGGCCGCGCACAAACGTTCCTCTGCCGGAAGATCCTCGTGCCGCTCG
>DATDEG010000014.1:0-22366 GCA_036523465.1 bacterium | reverse complement strand
GAATGGCGCCATCGCCGCCGGATTGCTCGGCGAGCCGCTGGCCACACTGGCCGAAGACCGCGGGCAGATCGTCCGGCTCAGCGACGACTTCATCAACGGGGTCCAGGTAACCGCGCTGTACTACGGCGGCGAGTTCATCCGGAGCCACCCGAAGGAAGCCGTGGGGTTCATGACCGCGTGGCTGCGGGCCTCGCGCGACCTCTACTCAGGCGGGTACAAGCGGGACGACGTCGCGGCGATCGTCGAGAAGTACACCGGCGTGCCGGCCGCGATCGTGAAGCGCGCCGCGCCCCCGTTCCACGAGCCCGACGGGAAGATGAACTTCAACGATTTCAAGCGGCTGCAGGAGTTCTTCAAGAAGCGCGGCTCCCTCACGTACGAGAAGCCGCTGGAGCCCGGGCAATACATCGACGGATCGTTCGTCCGCGAAGCGCTGAAGAAGCTCGGTCCGTTCGCGCCGCCGCGGTGAACGCAACCGTCCTCCCCTCGGCCCCCCCGGGCGGCCGTGTGGCCGTCAAGGAACTGACCCACGCCTACCTGGGCCGCCACGGACCCGTGGTCGCGCTGCGCGCTGTCTCCTTCACGCTCCGGGAAGGGGAATTCTGTGCCGTGATCGGCCCCAGCGGCTGCGGGAAGACGACGTTACTGCACATCCTCGCGGGGCTCCTCCGGCCTACTGCCGGCACGGTCCGCCTCCCGGACCGCATCAACGGGGGACGCGCGACCGCCCTGGTCTTCCAGGGGGTGAGCACGTTCCCGTGGTTCACGGTGCTGGAGAACGTCGAGTACGGCCTGCGCCTGCTCGGGGTGAGCGCCGCGGAACGGCGTGAACGAGCCCTGCGTCACGTCGAGCGTGTCGGCCTGACTCGATTCCGGGATGCCTATCCGCACCAGCTCTCCGAGGGGATGCGCCAGCGGGTCAGCATCGCCCGCGCGCTCGCGGTGGATCCCGAGGTGCTGCTCATGGACGAGCCGTTTGCCAATCTCGACGAGCAGAACCGCCTGCTGCTCCAAGACGAGCTGCTGCAGTTGTGGCAGGCGAGCCGCAAGACCGTGCTCTTCGTCACACACAGTCTGGACGAGGCGCTGCGCCTCGCCGACCGGGTCCTGGTGATGACAGCTGCCCCCGGCCGGATCAAGGCCGAAGTCGCAGTTCCATTTGCGCGCCCGCGCGACTTTCGCGCGATCCGGCGCGAGCCCGGATACGGCGAGTTGAGCGCGCGGCTCTGGGACGAGCTGCGCGAGGAAGCGCTCCAGGCCCGCGGCGGATGAACGACCGTGTGACGATGACAGACCAGGCGCCACATCCATCCTCTTCGTACCGCTGGCTCGCTGTGGCCTCGCCGGTGGCTCTGCTGCTCCTGTGGGAACTGCTCAGCCGCGGCGGCGTGCTCGATCCACGATATGTCCCGCCCCCGTCGCAGGTGCTGGTCACGCTCGTGCGGCTCACCCGGAGCGGTGAGCTACCCTACCACCTCGGAGTGAGCGTGCGCCGCATCCTCGCCGGCTTTCTCCTCGGCGCCGTGCCGGCGGTGGCGTTGGGTCTGGCCATGGGACTCAACCGGGCAGTGCGGGCCGCGTTCATGCCGGTCGTGGCGGCCATCTATCCGATCCCGAAGATTGCCGTCTATCCCCTGATCATCTTCTATCTGGGGTTGGGAGAGGCGTCTAAGGTGAGCATCGTCGCCCTGAGCATCTTCTTCCTCGTCCTGCTCAATACGATGGCCGGGGTGATGGCGCTGGACCGTGTGTACTTCAACATCGCCCGGGCCTACGGGGCGGGTACGCGGGAACTGTTCACCACCGTGGCCTGGCCGGGCGCGATGCCGGCGATCTTCACCGGCCTCAAGCTGGGGATGGGGTTCGCGCTCATCGTCATCGTCGGCGCGGAACTACTCGGATCCGATGCCGGAATCGGATTCCTGATCTGGCGCGCCTACCAGATCTTCGCCGTGGACGTGATGTTCGCCGGGCTGCTCGTCACCGCGGTGTTGGGCTGGCTGGCTACGGGCGCCCTGGACTGGCTGGAGCGCCGCGCCCTGCCCTGGCGTCCGTGGAGCCAGATATGACGGAACCTGAGTTGGCGGGGCCTGGTGCGGCAGAGCCCGGTGCCGCCGCCAATCGACCCGCACAGCAGACCCCACGAGGATGGTTTGGCACTTGGTGGCTGGCCGTCCGGCCGTTTGCGTTCCCCGCATCGGTGACCCCGGTCATCGTCGGATCTGCCGCAGCGTACTACGCCGGAGAATTCCATCCCCTATTGTTCGTCGTCACGCTCGCCGCTGCGATGAGTATTCACGCGGCGACGAACCTGGCCAACGACTACTACGATCACGTGCGGGGCGTCGATGCGGACCAACCGATCGGTCCTGGGGGTGCCATCCAGCAGGGCACGCTCGGACCGCGCTCCGTGCTTCGCGGTGCGCTCGCACTGTTCGCATTCAGCGCCCTCCTTGGGATCTGGCTTATCGCCGTCCGCGGCTGGCCGATCATCCTCATCGGGGCGCTCAGCGTGCTCGCCGGCTACACTTACACCGGAGGCCCGTTCCCATTCGGCTACATCGGCTTGGGTGACATCGTCGTCTTCGTATTCATGGGTCTCGTGGCAGTGGGGGGAACCTATTTCGTGCACACTGGAACGATCTCGGCTGGGGTGGTCTGGGCCGGCCTGCCGGTCGCGGCACTGGTCGACGGGATCCTCGTCGTCAACAATCTCCGCGATCTTGCAAACGATCGAGCGAAGGGCAAGCGAACGCTGGCGACCTTCATCGGCGCGGGTGGCACGCGGGCCCACTACCTCGCGCTGCTGGTGTTTGCATACGCGTCGGTAGCCGCCGGGGTCGCCGTGGGCAGCCTGCCAGCGCTCACCCTGCTGATGCTGCTCACGGTTCCGGCTGCGTACGCCGCGTGGGAGGTCGTGCGCAAAGAGTCAGCGCCGCTTCCACTCACCCTCGGAGGCATCCGGGCGACGGCGCAACTGCACATGCGGGTTGGAGTGCTGCTCGCAGCAGGCTTCGTTCTCTCTACCCTGGTGTGACCTCGATGATCCGCACCTGCCTCACGAGCCGGCTTAGGACCTCGGCTCCCGTGGGTGTGACGACGACGATCTCCTCAAGCCGCACGCCGAACTCACCCGGCAGGTAGATCCCCGGCTCGACGCTGAAGGCCATGCCCTCCTCCAGCGGCATCTCGACGGTATGGGCGATCGACGGCGGCTCGTGGCCTGACAGACCGATGCCGTGACCCGTACGGTGCACGAACCGGTCGCCGTACCCTGCGCGCTCGATCGTTCCCCGGGCCGCGCGATCGACGGTACTGACCTGCACTCCCGGCTTGATGACCTCGAGCCCCGCGACCACGGCGTCATCGACGACCCCGTGGATCTCGCGGTACCGGGCGGGCGGAGATCCGAGGAAGGCCATGCGCGTGATGTCCGAGCAGTAGCCCTCGACGCGGCTGCCGAGGTCGAAGAGGACTGGTTCCCCATCGCGCAGCGGGCGGGTACTGCTGTGGTGGTGCGGAAAGGCGCTGTTCGGTCCGCTGCCGACAATCGTCGCCATGACCTCCGGCGCCCCCGCCTGCCGGAATCCCTCATCCGCCCCTCGCGCCACATCTAATTCCGTCACGCCGGCCCGGCAGGCCCGGACCGCCGCTTCGACCGCGGCATCGGCGGTAGCCGCGGCCCGACGCAGGGCCGCAATCTCCTCGGCCGTCTTCCGCATCCGGAGCGGCGCAAGCACCGCGGCGCCTGGAACATATCGTGCGTCGCGCCAGGTCTGCTGCAGCAGGAGAAGGGCGTCCGCGCGCATCGTATCCCCCACCGCGACGACGCGGGGCGATGCGAATTGTCCACCGGCGGCCGCGAGCGCACGCGCGGGGCCGGACGCATCGCTGTAGGTAACAAACGGCTGCCGGATGTGGCGCTCGGATTGCGCTGCGTTCAGCTCGGGAACGAGGAAGAGCCCGTCGCGCTCGCCGAGGAAGAGGTAGCAGGCCCGCTCGTCGGCCACGGGAGAGAATCCCGTGAGCCAGCGGAGGTCGTCGCCCGGCGGCACGGCGAGCAGGTCGATCCCGGACCGGGCCATCGCCTCACGCACGCGGGTCAATCGATCGTTGTAGTCCATGGTCCCTGTGCGTTCGGCGGGCCCGCCCCCGCCCCCTCTGCTGACCGATCGGCAGCGTCGAAGGGAATCTGAGCCGGAGGCTCATTTGTCAGCGCCGGCATAAGGAAACCTGCGCCGCGCGGTGAATGGGACAATGCCCAACTCCATGACGGCGAAATCTGCGACGAAACCTGCGGCAAGGGCACGCGCGGGCGGAGAGCGTCTCCGCGCCGTGGGCAGGTTTCTGCCGCAGACTGAGCCGGCGGCGCGGAAGCGGCGGCGGGCGGCGCGGATCATCGAGCGGCTGCGCGAACGATACCGTCAGGTGCGCGTGCCGCTGCGCCACCGGGATCCGTTCCAACTCCTGGTCAGCACGATCCTCTCAGCGCAGTGTACGGATGCGATGGTGAACCGCGTGACGCCGGTCCTGTTCGCCAGGTATCGGACTCCCGATGAGTTTGCCAAAGCTCGGCCGGGCGACATCGAGCGCGTCGTCAAACCGACCGGGTTCTTCCGCCAGAAGACGAAGGCGATCCTGGGCATGAGCCGGTCGCTCATGGAGCGTTTCGGTGGGCGCGTCCCGCTCACCATGGGTGAGCTCGTGACCCTGGAAGGCGTCGGGCGCAAGACGGCCAACGTCCTGCTGTCGGCGAAACGGCTCGAGCCATGGGGAGGCGGAGACGATCCGAACGACGGGCTGGGCTTCGTGGTGGACACCCACGTGCGCCGGCTCAGCCAGCGTCTTGGCCTGGCGACGTTCGACGATCCCGTGAAGATCGAGCAGCAGCTCATGGCCCTCGTCCCGCGCGAAGAGTGGGATGGGCTCTCGCTCCGGCTCATCTATTTCGGACGTGAGGTGTGCACCGCACGGCGTCCCGACTGCCCGCACTGTCCACTGAGGCAGCTCTGTCCATCCGCGCCGTACCTGGGCACCCCGCCCTGGATGCGGCGCCGGCGCGAAGGTCGGTAGGACATCGCCAATTAGAGGAGGGAACAGGAGTGGACTTCAAGCGGGTCGACGCGTACATCGACGAGCACTTCCCCCAGCATCTCGCCCGGGTGCAGACGTTTGTCCGGCAACCGAGTATCAGCGGTGAAGGGGTCGGGATGCAGGAAATGGCGGAATTGATCGCCGGATCGATCCGCGAGATCGGCGGGAGCGCCGAGATCGTCCCGACACCCGGCTGGCCGGTCGTCTACGGCGAGCTCGACCAGGGCGCACCGCGGACGCTGCTGCTCTACGGGATGTACGATATCCAGCCGGTGGTCGGCGAAGACTGGCTCGTGCCGCCCTTCGAGGGCCGCGTCATTCCATTCGAGGATCGCGGCGAGTGCGTCGTGGCCCGCGGCGTCTACAACACGAAGGGCCCGCTGGCCGGTCTGTTCAGCGCCCTGGAGAGCATCCGCACGGTTGAGGGCCGCCTGCCCGTCAATCTGAAATTCATGATCGAAGGCGAGGAAGAGCTCGGGAGCCGGAACCTTCCGGCATTCGTCGAGCGCCACAAGGAGCGGCTGCGCGCCGACGGGACGTATTTCGCATTTTACGCTCAGGAAAAGACGGGGAAGCCCGTGCTGTGGCTGGGCGTGAAAGGCATCCTCTTCTTCGAGTTGGTCTGCCGCGGCGGGGAGTGGGGCGGCCCGACGGCGCGGGGGATTCACGGCAGCCTCGGGGCACTGATCGCCAGTCCCGCCTGGCGGATGATCCACGCGATGGAGACGATGACCGGCCCGGACGAGCACATCACCATCGGCGGGATCTACGATCGCGTGATCCCGCCGTCCGCGGAGGACGAGCGCGTGCTGGCCGATCTCGCCAAGACGTTCGACATCGCCCTCGAACTCCGCGAGAACGAGGTCCGGCGGCCGAAGCATGACCTCTCCGGCGCGGATCTGCTCCGCCGGTACCTCTTCGATCCCATCCTCAACATCGATGGCATCGTGGGCGGGCACCATGGCGCCGGGTCGAAGACCCTCCTGCCCAACGAAGTCCGGGCGAAGATGCACGTGCGCCTCGTCCCCAACATGGAACCGGACGACGTGCGCGAGAAGATCCTCGCCCACCTCAAGAAGATCGGCTGCGCCGACTTCGCCGTCCACTTCGAGGAAGGATACCCATGGGCAAAGATGAGTCCCTCCGCGCCGATCTCCCAGGCCATGATCCGCGCGATGCGCTCCTTCGGCCTGGAGCCGGAGGTCTGGCCGAACATCGCGGGGTCCGCGCCCTTCTACATCTTCAGCCGCACCCTCAAGCAGCCGTTTGTCATGGGCGGCTTAGGCCATGGGGGGCGGGCGCACAGCCCGAACGAGTTCGCGACTCTGGAAGGAATGCGCCTGTTCGAGAAGTCCGTCGCCCGCTTCATCGCCGAGTTCGCCGCGATCCGCGAGTAACGTACAGGCAGGAACCGCGCATAGCGGGTCTAATTGTACGAAAAATCATCCGATTTACCGGGATTCCCCACTCATCCGGCATCTTGGGTCCGTGATCGGTATGAAATCCGTAGGAGGTGAGACGGTGCGACTGCTCTATATCCTTCCCGGCAGCCTGTCCAAGACCGAACTCGGCACCCGGGAGATCGACCGCCGCCTCGGGATCCTCCAGCGGCTCGCCGCTCCCGGCACCCAGGTGACCATCACCGACGTCCCCGAGGGGCCGAGTTCGATCGAGTCGGCATACGAAGAGTACCTATCCGTGCCCGGGACCCTGCGGAAGGTGCAGGAGGCGGAACGCTCAGGGCTCGATGCCGCGATCGTGGGCTGTTTCGGCGACCCGGGGGTCGACGCGGCCCGCGAACTGGTGGAGATGCTCGTCGTGGGGCCGGCGGAAGCCTCGATGCTCTTCGCCTGTTCCCTGGGCCATCGCTTCTCGGTGATCACCGTGCTCGAGTCGGTGGTCGCGCCCATGCGCCACCTGGCCCAGCGCATCGGTGTGGCTGAGAAGCTGGCTTCCGTGCGGGCCGTCGATATCCCCGTGCTCGAGCTCAACAAGGACCGCGCCCGCAGCGTGGCCCGGATGACCGCCCTTGCCAGGCGGGCGGTGGACGACGACGGCGCGGATGCGCTTGTCCTCGGCTGCATGAGCATGGGGTTCCTGGAGGCCCACGCCGAGATCTCATCGGACGTGGGCGTCCCTGTGGTGAATCCGGTGTATGCTGCGCTCCGCATGGCCGAGGCCCTGCACGGCGCCGGCCTGAGACACAGCAAGCGGGCCTATCCGCTGCCGCCCAAACTCCGTTCTGTGACGGTTGGCTAACGCAGACGCCCACTCGAAAGGGGGAACGCAATATGGCACGCAACTGGTTCCGCATCACGGTGGTCACCCTGGTTCTGGCCCTCGCTTTAGGCGCGGTGGCAACGGGCCAGAGCCCGGACCGCCGCGTGCGCGAGCTGATCATGCTCACCCGGCCCCAGGCCGTCGATGCCAGGGAGTTCGAGATGGCGCGGTTCCTGGCGCCCGAGTTCGAGAAGCTCGGCGTGAAGGTCACCGTACGCGTCATGCCCTGGGAGCAGATGGCGGATTACGTCTGGTACAGCCGGGACAAGTGGGACATGACGATGTGGCAGATGGTCGGCCGGCCGGAACGGTCCGACCCGGACGAGTTCGCCATGAACCTTTTCCACTCGTCCACCGCGGTCAACGGGTACAATTTTGTCGGCTATCAGAACCGGACATACGACAACATCGCGCTGGCCCAGCGCATCAAGACCGACCTGAAGTCGCGGCAGCAGCTGATCCGCGAGGCGCAGAAGATCATCGCCCGCGACGTCCCCTACGTCTTCCTGGTCTTTCCGCAGAGCACGTACGCGTATAACAACACGGTCTGGGATCCGAAGACCGTGATCGAGCAGACCGGGCTCGGGATCAAGAACTTCTGGACCTTCGACCAGGCTCGGCCGCTGAGCGGCCAGCAGGACATGATCCTGAACACCAACGACACGCTGCAGGCCATCAACCCGCTCTACATCAGCGGGGCGGCGGATTCGTGGGTCACCGAGTTGATCTGGGACCGCCTGTTCCGCGTCGGGGCGGACGGCCTGCCTAGGCCCTGGGCCGCGGAGAAGGCCGACTGGGTGGATTCCGTGACGCTGGACGTCACGCTTCGCCGCGGGATGAAATGGCACGACGGCAAGCCCGTCACCGCCGATGACGTGATCTTCTCGTTCACCGCGCCTATGGGTGACGAAGTCCCGATGTACAAGCCGTTCGTGCGCAACATCGACAAGATCGAGAAGCGGTCGGACACGGTGATCCGCTTCGTCCTCAAGGAGCCGTACGCGCCGTTCCTCATCGCCAGTCTGTCCAAGCTGAACATCATCCCCAAGCACATCTGGGAACCGGTGCTGGCCGACCTGGCGAAGAAGCCGGAGAACGCGGAGTCATATCAGGAAGCGACGCCGATCGGCTCGGGACCGTTCAAGTTCGTGCAGTGGAAGAAGTCGGAGGAGGTCGTCCTCGAGGCGGTGCCCGACCACTTCGCCGCGCCGAAGATGAAGCGTTGGATCCTGCGCATCATTCCGAACGTCGAGGCGTCGCTGGGCGGCCTGCGCCAGGGACAGCTCAACTTCCTTGGCAACTACAGCGGGGACCCGGAGATCCTGGACAAGCTCGTTAAAGAGAACCGTTCGCTCACGCTGGTCTCGACGATGGACGTCGGGATGCGATTCCTGGCCTTCAACCTGCGGCGTCCGCCATTCGACGACGTCGTCTTCCGGCAGGCCCTGAACATGGCCACCAACAAGAAGGCGATCCGTTCGGTGGTTTGGAAGGGCTACGCCGCGATTGCCGATTCCTTCGTCTCGCCGGCGCTCGAGTTCTGGTACAATCCGGAGCTTCCCAAGTGGGAGTACAACATCCGCGCTGCGCGCGACGCTCTGGCCAAGGCCGGCTACACGTGGGACCGCGAAGGCCGGCTGCTGTATCCTGCGGGGAAGACCGAGACGCTGAAGTAGCTCACACCGGGGTGGGAGCCGCTCGCGGCTCCCACCCCTCCTCCCAGCCGTGAAGCGCGCCACCTTCATCCTCAGCCGGCTTGGCCAGACGCTGCTGGTCCTGCTCGTCGTGGCCACGCTGCTATTCCTCATCTTCCGGCTGATGCCGGGAAACCCGCTGGTCGCGTACCTTGACCCGACTTTCACGGAGGAGATGGCCCAGCAGCTCAGGCGGCAGTTCGGCCTCGATCAGCCGCTGCACACTCAGTACTTCGCCTTCCTGCGCAACGTCATCCGGGGACAGTTCGGCAACTCGTTCTTCACGCGCGAGCCGGTGAACCAGGTCATCTGGAATGTGCTCCCCAACACGCTGGTACTCACCCTGGCGTCGTTGATCCTAGCCTACATCGTCGGCGTCCTCGGTGGGGCGCTGCTCGCCGCCCGGCGGGGGAGCTGGGTAGAGCATTGGGGAATCCCCACCGTGCTCGCGACGCGTGCCGCGCCGGAATTCTGGGTCGGCATGCTGGCGCTGGCGATCTTCAGTTTCTCATTGAACTGGTTTCCATTCGGCGGAGCGACGAGTCCGGGCAGCGTCTTCCCCTCGATGTGGGCGCAGATCCTCTCGCTCGACTTCCTCCATCACCTCGCCCTGCCGGCCTTCACCCTGGCCCTCTATCTGCAGGGATTGCCGACGCTGCTGATGCGCAACTCGATGCTCGAGGTCATGGATGAGGACTTCATCACGTTCGCCCGGATGCGCGGGCTGCCGGAGCGGACTATCATCTTGCGCCACGCCGCGCGGAACGCCCTCCTCCCGGTGGTGACGGCGTTCGCGCTCGGCATCGGCTATTCCATCGGCGGCAACGTGATCATCGAAACGGTATTCAGCTGGCCCGGGCTCGGCCGGACGCTGGTGCGCGCCGTCGCGGCGAAGGACTACCCCGTCGCCCAGGCTGCGTTCTTGATGATCGCCGTCGTGATGATCGGGATGAACTTCGTGGCCGACCTCTTCTACAGTCTGCTCGACCCGCGGGTGAGCCATGAGCGGCGCTGACCGGGCGCTGGCGCTGCCCCCTCGCTGGTCGCGGGCGAACGCGACATGGCGGGAGGCGCTGCAGACGATGGTCGTCGTCGCCCGGCGCGACCGCTTCGCCCTCGCCGGGTTGATCATCTACCTCGTCTTCGTTGTCATCGCCGTGCTCGCGCCCGCGGTCGCCCCGTACCCACCGTTCGAGCTGAACTACCAGCCGGACGGCGAGGTCGCCGCGAACCTGGGTCCCTCGGTGCACCATCTGCTCGGGACCACGAACCTCGGCCGCGACATCTTTTCTCAGTTGCTGTACGGATCGCGCGCCGCCCTCGTCGTCGGATTCGTCGCCGCGCTCGGGGTCGTCATCCTGGGGACGATCGTCGGCCTGTTCGCCGGCTACTTCGGCGGCTGGGTCGATACCGTGCTCATGCGCGCGGCCGACGTCGCCTTCGGCATCCCATTCCTGCCGATGGCCATCGTGCTCGTGGCGTTCCTCGGGCCGAGTATCTGGAACGTCGTCCTCGTCATGACTCTGCTGCTCTGGCGCGACACGGGCCGGATCGTCCGCGCCCAGGTGCTGTCCCTGCGTGAGCGCTCCTACGTGGAAGCGGCGCGGGTGCTGGGCGCGAGCCACCTGCGCACGATGTTCGTGCACATCGCCCCCAACGTGCTGCCCCTCTCGTTCCTCTACGGGGCACTGGCGGTCGGGTGGGCGATCCTCACCGAGGCCAGCATCAGCTTCCTCGGGTTCGGCGATCCCAACGTGGTCTCGTGGGGGTTCATGCTGCAGGACGCCTACAACTCTCAGGCGCTCGCCCGTCAGGCGTTCTACTGGTTCGTCCCGCCCGGCGTGTGCATCATGCTGGCCGTCATGGCAGGCTTCTTCATCAGCCGCGGATACGAGGAGTTGCTCTTTCCGCGCCTGCGGAGGCGGTAGCGGTGGGACTGCTGGACCTGGACGGCCTGGCCGTCGAGTACCAGACTCTGCACGGAGCGGTGCGCGCCGTCCGCGGTGTCTCGCTCTCTCTGCCCGCGGGTCGCGCGCTCGGGCTCGTCGGGGAGAGCGGTTGCGGGAAGACGACGCTGGCCCGCGCGCTCATCGGTGTCCTGCCGCGCAATGCCCGGATCACCGGGGGGAGCTACCGCTTCGACGGCGTCGAGATGCTCGCGCTGGGCCGGGACGGGTTCAACGACTACCGGTGGCGGCGGATCGCGATGGTCCCGCAGGCGGCGATGGACAGCCTCGATCCGGTGCAGCGCGTGGGCGATCAGATGGCCGAGACGATGGTCCTCCGCGGCGGCATGACGCGCTCCGCGGCTCTGTCCCGGGCGGAAGAGATCTTCCGTCTCGTCGGACTGGAACCCGGCCGGCTGCGCCTGTACCCTCATGAGCTGTCCGGAGGGATGAAGCAGCGCGCCGTCATCGCGCTCGCGCTCGCGCTCCGGCCGCAGCTGGTGATCGCCGACGAGCCCGTCACAGCGCTGGACGTCATCGTCCAACATCAGGTCCTGCGTATGCTCCGCGACCTGCGCGCGACTCTTGGGGTGAGCCTGCTCCTCATCACGCACGATATCTCCGTCGTCGCCCATCTCTGCGACGACGTGGCGGTGATGTACGCGGGTCGCATCGTGGAGTGGGGACCGGTCGGCGAAGTCTTCGCCCGCCCCAGGCATCCCTACACGATGGGGCTGCGCAACGCGTTTCCCAGCCTCCGGGAGCATCAAGAACATCTCGTGCCCATCGAAGGCTACCCGCCGGACCTCCACAACCCCCCCCAGGGCTGCGCGTTCGCGCCGCGGTGCCCGTTCGCCATACAGCGATGCTGGGATGACGATCCAGCGCTGACGGTGGCGGACGGTATGGCCGCGGCCTGCCACCGCGCCTCAGAAGCGGCCGCGCTGCGTGTCGAAGTGGCGCAGGCGTTCGAGCGCATGGTGAAGGATGAAGCCCCCGCCCCGGCGGCCCCGCTGGAGGTCGAATGATGGCCCTGCTGGAGGTCGCGCGCCTCGAGAAGCACTACCCCCTGCACGCCGGACTGGGCGGGTCGCTCTTCGGCAGCCGGAAGCTCGTCCACGCGGTGAACGGGGTGTCGTTCGCGGTCGAGGAGGGGCAGAGTCTCGGGCTGGCCGGCGAGAGCGGGTGCGGCAAGACCACGACGGCCAAGCTCATCCTCAAGCTGCTCCATCCCACCGGCGGGATGATCCGGTTCGCCGGACGGGACATCGCCGGCCTTCAGGGGCCGGACCTGCTCGCCTACCGCCGGCAGGCGCAGTTCGTGTTCCAGAATCCCTACGAGGCGCTCAATCCGCGCTTTACCATCTTCCGGGCGATGCTCGAGCCGCTGATCATCCACAGGTTGGGCGATTCGGTCACGGCGCGGATCGAGCTGATCGCCGAGGCGCTTCAGCAGGTGCACCTCGATCCCCCCGAGGCGTTCTTCATGAAGTACCCGCATCACCTCAGCGGAGGCCAGCTGCAGCGCGTGGTCATCGCCCGCGCGTTGCTCGTCCAGCCGAAGCTGCTCGTGGCCGACGAGCCGGTGTCCATGCTCGACGTCTCGGTGCGCGCCGGCGTCCTGAATCTGATGCGCGACCTGACCCGCGGGCGGGGGCTGACGACCCTGTACATCTCGCACGATCTGGCGCTCATCAGCTACATGTGCACGACGACCGCGGTGATGTACCTGGGCACGATCTGTGAGATCGGCCCCACCGCCGAGGTGATCGGCCGCCCGAAGCACCCGTACACGCAGGCTCTGGTGGCGGCGGTACCCGATCCGGATCCGGCCCACAAGGTTGCCGCGGTCGAGATCTCGGACAGCGTACCGACGCCGCTCCACATACCTCCGGGGTGCCCGTTTGCGGACCGGTGTCCCAAGGTCATGGAGGTCTGCCGGCGCGTGCGTCCCGTGCTGCAGCAGGTCGAGGGCGTGCAGGTCGCCTGCCATCTGTACGGTGAGGTCACGTCGGCGAATGCGTAGTGTCATTCGCCGACAGTAGTTGCTGGGGTTGTTGTCATCAGGCAATCGTCTTCACATAGACGAGGAGGCGCTCGATCGTGATCTACCGTGATCCGTATGAAGCGGCCCTGCTCGCAGATCTTTCGCTTGCTCCGGGGCGGGATCTCATCCACCGGTTCGCCGGGCTCGTCCGCGAGTCGGGGACCGAGGCCGAGTGGACCGCGGCGCGTGAGATCGCGGCCAAGCTGAACGCCTGGGGTGTTCCGCACCGCGTCCACGAACCGCTGCTCTACCTCAGCGTCCCCGAGCGGGCGTCGCTGGAAGTGCTGGAGCCTGAACCACGGACGGTCCGTGCGAAGACGCCGTCGTTCTCTGCGCCTACGGGCAGCGGTCCCCTTCGGGGATACGCGGTCTACATCCCGTCGGGGCAGGGCCCCGCCGCTGATACGTTCGACGCCCCGCTGCGTGAGGGCGGCGAGGAGGTGCGCGGGCGGATCGTGCTCACCGAAGGCTTCCCTTCGCCGCAGAAGGTCCTGACCATCCAGCAGCGCGGAGCGGTTGGAATCGTCTTCATCCATCCGGGTGAAGCGATCCACGAGATGATCTGCACGACGATCTGGGGGGCGCCGGATCTCGACGGGTTGCCGCGGAAGCCGGCCATTCCCGTCGTCAGCGTGAACCGGCCGGACGGCGACGCGCTCGCGGCGCTGGCCCGGAACGGCGGGCTCAAGGTGGCACTCCACACCCAGCTGCGCGAGGGGTGGACGCGCTGCCCCGTGGTCGTGGCTGAGATCGCCGGCACGGACGAGCCGGAGGTCTTCCTGCTGGCGCACGGTCACATCGACTCCTGGCATGCCGGCATCGGCGACAACGCGACGGGGGACGCCGCTCTCCTTGAGCTGGCGCGTCTGTTCTGGGCACACCGCTCACGCATCCGGCGGTCCCTACGGGTCGCCTGGTGGGCGGGACATTCTACCGGCCGCTACGCGGGCTCGACCTGGTACGCGGACACGTATGCGCTGGATCTCGTCGAGCACTGTCTGGGCCAGATGGACATCGACTCCCCGGGCTGCCGCTGGGCCACGGAGTACGAGGACATCTCGTGGATGCCGGAGGCGGAGGCATTCTGCCGGGCCGCGATCCGGGACGCCACCGGACAGGAGTCCTTCGGCGAGCGGCCGCACCGCGCCGGGGACTGGTCGTTCAACAACCTCGGGTTGACCGGATTCTACATGCTGTTCAGCACGATGCCCAAGGCGCTGCTCGCCGAGAAGGGCTACTATCCGGTGGGCGGGTGCGGCGCGAACATCGCCTGGCATACGGAAGGCGATACGCTCGAGATCTTCGACGAGGCGAATCTGTCTCGCGATCTGCGGGCCTACGCGACGACGGCGGTGCGCGCGCTCAACGCGCCGATCCATCCGTTCGACCTGCGGGCGCTGGCGCGCGAGCTCCGGGACACCCTCGCCGCCTACCAACAGGCCGCGGGGTCACACTTCGATTTCAGTCCGGCCGTGCAGGCGGTCGGCGCGTTTGACGATGCGCTCGAAGGATTCTACGGCCGCTGCGCGGAGTTGGAGACGCGGCCGGTCGCCGACCCCGACGTGCGCGCGGCCAACGTGACCATGCGGGCGGTGACGAGACAGCTCGTCACACTGCACTTCGCGCGGGCCGACCGCTTCCGCCACGACCCGGCCGTTCCGGTGCCGCCGCTGCCGGATCTCGCCCCCGCGCGGCAACTCGCCGGGGCCGACCCGGTGACACGGGGATTCCTCCAGACCCACCTGCTTCGCGGCCAGAACCGCATCGTCTGGACGCTGCGCGAAGCGGCGCGTCTTGTGGCGCGCGGGTAGAGCGCATGGCGATCGTCCTCCATGGGGCGCAGGTCATCGACGGGACCGGGACTCCCCCTGTCCGGGACGGCGGCGTGGTCGTGGACGATGACCGGATCGCGGCCGTGGGTCCGATCTCCTCGTTGCGGATTCCTCCCGGCGCACAGGTCGTAGAGTTCGGAGGCACGGTCCTGCCCGGCCTCGTCAACGCCCACACCCACTGTTCGATCATCCCCGGGATGGGTGATCAGACCGGGCAGATGCGCGCGGGGTCGCTTCCGAGCGCGTTCCGCGCCGCCGGCAACATGCGGCGCGAGCTGCGGTCGGGCGTGACGACGGCCCGTATCATGGGCGAGGAGCACTACCTCGACATCGAGCTCAGGCGAGCGATCGACGCCGGCTTCGTCCCCGGCCCGCGCCTGCTCTGCAGCGGCGTCCACCTGACCTCCTCGCATGGGCACGGCCGCGCGCTGACCCTGACCGACGGCGTCGACGCGGTTCGCCGGCGCGTCCGCGAGAACATCGCCCAGGGCTGCGAGTGGATCAAGCTGTTCATCACCGGCGGCGTGAGCACCGTCGGGGCGGCCCTCGAGGCCTACACCTACACTCGAGAGGAGATCCGCGCCGCCTGCGAGGAGGCTCATCGCGCGGGCCGGCGCGTCGCGGCGCATGCGCACGGCGGCCCCGGGATCCGCGTGGCCCTGGAGGAGGGCGTCGACACGATCGAGCATGGGGCGCTGCTCTCGCCGGAGGACACCGCGCTGCTTCGCGATCTCGGCCGCTACCTCATCTGCACGTTCTCCATCCTCTATCACCCCGACGGCATCGAGCGCACGGACAGGCACAACGCGGCGATCTGGAACAAGGTTGTTGCGCTCCGCGAGGACGAGGCCGTTCGGTTCCGCGAGATCCTCGCCTCGGGCGTCCGGTATGCCGCGGGAACCGACAGTATGCACGGCCTGCTGTGGTATGAGATGGCGACGCTCGTGCGGTTCGGGGCGAGCGCGATGGACGCGATCCTTGCCGCGACGGCCTGGGCGGCGGAGGCCTGCGGTGTGGGCGAGCGTGCCGGCGCGCTCCTCCCGGGGCGACCTGCCGATGTGGTCGTGGTGGCCGGCGACCCGCTGCAGACAATCGAAGCGATGCGCGCGGTGCGGCTCGTCATGAAGGGCGGACGGCGGTACGAGCATCTGTCAGAAGAGTAGCCTGTGAAGGGGAATCGGGGTCGGGGGGAGGAACCGTTGTGTCCACAATGACAGCCTGGAAGGATCCTCAGGAATCGGCCGTGACCACCTCGGTCTCGCTGGACGCGCCGTGGGCGCTGGTGGAGAAATTCACCACCCTCGTGCGTGACTCGGGAGGCAAGGCCGAGCGCAAGGCCGTCGACTACATCGTCAAGCAGCTCGCCAAGTGGGGTGTGCCGCATACGCTCCACGAGCCGGAGCTGCTGATCAGCATCCCGAAACGGGCGAAGCTCCAGGTCGTCTCCCCTGAGGCGCGGAAGCTCACCGCGAAGACCCCGTCGATGTCCGCGTCCACCGACGGCCGCTCGACCCGGGGGACGGTCGTCTACGTCCCGCCGCAACCCGGTGGGGCCATCATCGGCCTGTTCGAAGGGCTCGGCGACATCGCCCAGGACGTGCGCGGGAAGATCGTGCTCACCGACGGGTATCCTTCCCCCGCCAAGGTAATCGACTTCCAGGAAAAGGGCGCGCTCGGGGCGATGTTCATCAGCCCCGGGGAGCGCATTCACGAAGGCATCTGCACCAGTATCTGGGGCTCCCCGGACCTGGACACGATCCGGCGGAAGCCGAAGATCCCAGTCGTGGCGATCAACAAGACCGAAGGCGCGTCTCTGCGGTCGCTCGTCCAGTCCGGACCGGTCAAAGTGCGGCTCTCCACGAAGCTCGACGAAGGATGGCGGCCCATCCCGGTGTTGGTGGCGGAGATCCGCGGGACCGAGGAGCCGGACAAGTTCGTCCTGCTGCACGGGCACCTCGACTCCTGGCACGAGGGGATCGGAGACAACGCGACGGGGGACGCCACGCTGATGGAAGTCGCCCGGGTCCTCTGGCAGCACCGCGGGAAGTTGCGGCGGAGCGTGCGCATCGCCTGGTGGTCCGGCCACTCGCACGGCCGCTACGCGGGCTCGTCCTGGTATGCCGACACCTTCGCCCAGGATCTTGACGAGAACTGTATCGTGCACATCAACTGTGACTCGCCCGGCTGCCGCTGGGCTACGGTCTACGATGATGTCTTCTGGATGAGCGAGGCCGGGGCGCTGGCCAAGGCCGTGATCAAGGATGTGACCGGACTCGACGCCAAAGGCGGCCGGCCGCTGCGCGCGGGAGACAAGTCCTTCAGCAACATCGGCATTTCCACGTTCTACATGCTGTCGTCCACCATGCCGGAGTCGCTCTTGAAGGAGAAGGGGTACTATCCGGTCGGCGGATGCGGGGGGAACATCGCCTGGCACACGGAGGACGATACGCTCGAGATCGCCGACCGCGAGAATCTGCTGCGGGACATGAAGGTCTACGCGGCGGCCGCATTCCGGGCGGCGAATACCCCCATCTATCCGCTCGATTTCTCCGCGACCACGAGCGAATTTGCGCAGACCCTGGCCCGCTACCAGGAGGCGGCATCGGGCCGGTTCGACTTCTCACCGTCGATCCGCGAGGTCCGGGCGCTGGAAGACGACCTGGTCCGGTTCTACGATGCCGCTGCCGGTCTGGCCGAGCGGCCGGTGGGGGACGTGGCGCTGGGCCGACTGAATGAGGTGCAGCGGCGGCTCGCCCGGACGCTGGTCCCGGTAAATTACACTCGCACCGGGCGGTTCCACCACGACCCCGCGGTGAACATCCCGGCGCTGCCGGATCTCGAGCCGGCGCAGCGCCTCGGCGCCCTGGAGGCAGGCAGTGACGCGGACCGGATCACCCGCATCCACCTCACGCGCGGGCAGAACCGGCTGCTGGGGGCGGTGCGTGAAGCGCGGCGGATCCTGGCAGGCGCGCACCTGGAGACCTGATGCATCGGTACCTCGCCCGGCGGCTGCTCATCATGGTGCCCATCTTGTTCGGGATCACCGTGATGAGCTACGGGATCATGGCGCTGACGCCGGGAGATCCCGTGCAGATGCTGATCAGCCCCGGGATGAGCGCTGAGGACATGGCGATCCGGCGGAGGGATTACGGGCTGGACCGGCCAGTGTACGTGCGGTACACGAAGTGGCTCGGCCAGCTCGTCCGGGGCAACCTCGGGTACTCGTTCAGCACCGGCGCACCCGTGACCACGCGGGTCGGCGAGCGGCTCATCCCGACGCTCAAGCTTACGGGGACGGCGCTGCTCATGTCGTACGTGCTCGGCATTCCCGTGGGGGTCATCGCTGCGACGAAGCGCTACAGCGCCTCGGACTACGTCGCGACCGTGCTTACGTTCCTCGGGATCAGCCTGCCGACGTTCTTCTTGGGGCTCGTCGGAATATACCTCTTCGCGCTGCGCGTCCGCTGGCTGCCGGTAGGCGGGACGATGACGCTGGGCGGAGAGGGCGGCTTCCTCGACGGACTGCACCACCTCCTGCTCCCGGCCAGCGTGCTCGCCGTTGCCGGGGCCGGCGCGGTCACGCGGTACGTGCGCTCGAGCATGCTGGACGTCCTCGGGCAGGACTTCGTACGGACGGCGCGGGCGAAGGGATTGGCCGAGGCGATCGTGGTGCGGCATCACGCCCTGCGGAACGCGCTTATCCCGGTGATCACCCTGGCCGGTCTGCAGATCCCGGCGCTCCTGGCCGGCGCGGTGATCACGGAGCAGATCTTCGAGTGGCCGGGTATGGGCCGCCTGACGATCGAGGCGATCAACCAGCGGGACTACCCTGTGCTCATGGCCATCACGATGATCACCGCGCTGCTGGTGGCGTTCGGCAACCTGCTCGCCGATCTCGCGTATGCCGTCGTGGATCCGCGGATCCACTATGAATGACGCCCTCTCCACAGCCGGCACTGTTACCGCGGGACCCCGGGCGCGACACGACTCGTTCTGGGTCCTGGCGCTGCGCCGCTTCCTGCGTCACCGCCTCGCGGTGTCCGGTCTGGCCGTCATGCTGGTCATCGCCGCGCTCGCCGTCGGCGCCCGGTACATCGCGCCACACTCCCCGACGGCGCTCGATCCGACAGCTTTCCAGGCGCCGCCGTCGGGGATCCATCCGCTGGGAACGGACAGCGTGGGACGCGATGTGCTGAGCCGGCTGATCTATGCGGCGCGCGTCTCGCTGACGGTCGGGCTCGGCGCCGTCTCCATCTACGTGCTCATCGGTACGGCGATCGGCGCGGCGGCCGGGTTCTACGGCGGCGGGGTCGATCTCCTGCTCAGTCGGGTGATGGACGTCATGCTCTCATTTCCTCCGCTGATCATCATCCTCTTCGCCGTCTCCATCTTCGGCCGCCCCAGCCTCTCCAACGTGGTGATCGTCCTCGGCCTGCTCGGCTGGCCGGCTCTGGCCCGCCTGGTCAGAGGCCAGGTCCTCAGCCTGCGGGGGTTGGAGTTCGTTCTGGCCGCCCGCGCCACCGGGGCCAGCGACTCGCGCGTCGTCCTCCGCCACGTCCTTCCGAACGCCCTGGCCCCGGTGCTCGTCGCAGCGACATTCGGCGTGGCCAACGCGATCCTCATCGAGGCCGCCCTGTCGTTCCTCGGGCTCGGCGTCCAGCCGCCGACGCCGTCGTGGGGCAACATGCTCACCGACGCCCAGGGGCTGACAGTCCTGGAACGGATGCCCTGGCTGTGGGTTCCGCCAGGATTTATGATCCTCATCTCGGTATTGTCTATTAACTTCGTCGGGGACGGGCTGCGGGACGCGCTCGACCCGAGTCTGCGGTTGTGAATGTCAATGGCTTCCCAATGGCCGGTTGGCGTGCGATGCAGATCCGCTTCGCTCGAAGGTCGTGTATCCAGACGGCCGGGCGCCCAGCGCCCAGCCGCCAGTATGAGGGGAGAGGGGATACGATGAGGACATCTCACAGATGGCTCGCGGTAGTAGCCGCGGTGATCGTCGCCGCACTCTTCGTACCGGCGGGAGTGCTCGGGGCGCCGAAGTCCGAACTGGTCGTCGTCTCTGGGATGTGGAGCCCGCCGGGCAACTTGAGCCCGATCAACACCGACAGCACCTACGGATGGTACGCCGTGCGTTTCATGTTCATGGGGCTGGTGGAGGCGCGGCTAGAGAACAACCAGATGAAATTCTACCCCGCGCTGGCCAGCCGGTGGACGGTGGGCGCGGACCGGCAGACGTATACCTTCACGATCCATCCGCGCGCGACCTGGCATGACGGAAGGCCGGTCACCTCTGACGACGTGCTGTTCACCGTGATGACGATCAGCGACCCCAAGACACAGACGAACCGGAGCGCGTACATCGCGCACATCGCCGGGTTGAGCCCGGCCGGGAAGCGTACGACCGAGCCGTTGGGCTTCAGGATCCTCGGTCCGAAGTCGTTCGAGGTGAAGACCAAGGTACCAGTGGATCCCAACTCGTTCCTGGAGTTCTTCGGCGCGAACATGTACCCGCTTCCCAAGCACGTGCTCGGCAACGTACCGCCGGAAGAGCTCAACCGGCATCCGTTCATGCAGGCGCCCACCGTTGGGAACGGTCCCTTCAAGTTCGTGCAGTACAAGACGGACCAGTTCATCGAGCTCGTGGCGAATGACGCCTACCACCTGGGCGCGCCCAAGGTGCGCCGCGTGTTCATCCGCATCATTCCGCCCACGACGATGCTGGCCCAGTTGGAGCGGCAGGAGCTGGATATGAGCGCCGGCTTCGGCATCGGCGAGATCAATATCGAGGACTGGGACCGTGTGAAGGCGCTCCCGAGCGTTCGTGCAATCAGCATCCCCGCCCCCGGCTACCAGTTCATGTCGATCAATTTCAAGCGAGATTATCTGGCCGACAAACGGGTGCGCCGGGGCATCGCGCACGCCATCAACCGTTCGCTCATGGTTAACCAGCTGCTCAGAGGCGAGGGGCAGCTCGCCGAGGGGCCCATCCCGCCGAGCAACCCCTACTACAACAAGAACGTGAAGCCCTGGGCCTACGATCCCAACAGGGCGAAGGCGCTCCTGCAGGAAGCGGGATTCGACTTCAACCGGACGCTCATCCTCCGCGTGCCCACCGGGAATCCTCTACGCGAACGCTCCGGGGACATCATCCGGGAGAACCTGGTGGCCGTCGGCCTCAAGGTCGAGATCCAGAAGACCGACTTCCCCACCCACTTGGCGGCACTCTACGCGGCCAACTACGACCTGGCCCTGGTCGGCTGGGCGGGACCCACGGATCCCGACGTCAGCTCGCAGTTCCGGACGGGAGCGCAGTACAATTTCACCCACCACTCCATTGCCCGGATGGATCAACTACTTGACGACGGAAAGAACCTCGCTGATCCGGACAAGCGCCGGGCGGTCTACAACGCCTTCCAGGAGTTGTTCGCGGACGAACTGCCATACATCGTGCTCTACTATCCGACCGGCCGGACCTTCGTGGCCAAGCGGATGAGCGGCGTGCAGTACGATGTCTTCGGCCTCTACGAGTTCCAGCCGTTCTCGTGGGTGGCCGCCCCGCAGTAGGCGAGTAACCTATTGGGCATGGGGCGGAGGCTGGTCGAGCCTCCGCCCCTCTATGCTTTCGACGGGAGCACGTATTGAAGGCAGTGGTGATCCGAGAACACGGGGGCCTCGACACGCTGCGTGTCGATGAGATACCCGTCCCGCGGCCCGCCGGAGGCGAGGTCCTCCTCCGTGTGCGCGCGGTGGCCCTCAACAACGTCGACATCTGGGCGCGGAGCGGTCCGCCGGGCGGCCGGCCCGTGTTTCCCTGGGGACGGCTGCCCCTTCCCATGATCACGGGCGGCGACGTGGCCGGCGTCGTCGAAGAGACCGGGGCTGGCGCGGAGGGTTGGACCCCTGGTGACCGCGCCGTCGTCTGCCCCATCCTCTATTGCGGGCGGTGTGAGTTCTGTCTGGCCGGCGAGCAATCGATGTGCGTCGAGTACCGGATCTTCGGAGAGCACCGGGCAGGCGGCATGGCCGAATACACGGCCGTCCCCGCCCGGGACCTCCTGCCTCTCCCCGGTGCGATATCGTTCGAGACGGCGGCGGCTGCTCCGGTCGCATTCACGACCGCGTGGCGCGGGTTAATCACCGCGGGAGGGCTTCGAGCGGGGGAAGACGTGCTCGTCGTGGGAGCGTCGGGCGGTGTGGGGACCGCGGCGATCGCCATCGGCCGGCATGCCGGGGCGCGCGTGCTGGCGCTGGTGGGAGATTCCGCGAAGGCGGAGAAGGCTGCCGCCCTCGGAGCAGTGCCGATCGTGCGCACGGAGCATCCGGAGTTCAGCCGTCGTGTGCGCGAGATCACCGGCCAGGGCGTCCACCTGACGATCGATCCCGTCGGCGCGGCGACATGGCCCGAGTCCATCCGGAGCCTTCGCCCGCGCGGCCGGATGGTGATCTGCGGGGCCAGCGGCGGCGAGC
>DATDEG010000013.1:0-2063 GCA_036523465.1 bacterium | reverse complement strand
AACCCGACCGGCAGCATGAAGGACCGGATGGCGCGCGCGGTGATCGAGCGCGCGGAGGCGGACGGACGGCTGAAGCCCGGTGACACGGTCATCGAGTACACGGGCGGCAGCACGGGGACCTCGATCGCGTTGGTGTGCGCCGCCAAAGGCTACCGCCTCCATATCGTCACGTCCGATGCGTTCAGCCAGGAGAAGCGGGACCACATGGCGGCGCTGGGCGCGGAGCTGACGCTCGTGCCGAGTCGGGGCGGCCTCACCACCAAGCAGCTGATCCTGGACATGATCGAGGCCGCCCGCGAGCTGAGCCGGCAGCCACACATCTACTGGACCGACCAGCTCAACAACCGGGACAGCCTCGCGGGCTATGAGTCGTTGGGCGAGGAGGTCTGGAATCAGACGAAGGGAGCGGTCACCGCCTTCGTGCATGCCGTCGGAACGGCCGCCTCCCTACGGGGAACCGCCACGGTGCTCAAGCGACACAAACCGGGTGTCGAGATCCTGGCCGTCGAGCCCGCCGAATCCTCCGTGTTGCGGGGCGGACCGCCCGGCCCGCACAAGATCGAGGGAATCGGCATCGGCTACATCCCTCCACTCTGGGACCCGGTGCTCGTGGACGACATCCTGCCGGTCTCGACCGAAGACGCGAAGGCGATGGCCCGGCGCCTCGCGCGGGAGGAGGGCCTCTTCGCGGGAACGTCGTCCGGAGCGAACGTGATCGCCGCCATTCAGGCGGCCCGGCGTCTGGGTCCAGGGGCCACGGTCGTCACCTTGCTGGCCGACTCCGGGCTGAAGTACCTGAGCACCGACGTCTACCGGCGCGCAGGCTAGCGCTCCTTGCTGGGGGCCGTCACGGGGAGCAGTTTGTCGCGATCATGGGCATGGTTCTCCGGCACGTCCTGGCGATCGCGATTCTCCCGTTCATGGTGACGATCCTCGTCCCCGCTTGGATCGCCGAACGGTACGGCATCGTCCCGGCTCCAGGTACCTCCGCCGCGGTGCTCATGCTGCAGGGCGGGGGGCTCGTCGTGCTGGCGATCGGCCTGGTGCTCTTCCTCTCCTCCCTGCGCCGCTTCGCCTCCGAGGGCAAGGGGACCCTGGCGCCGTGGGACCCGCCCCGGCGGCTGGTCGTGCGGGGACCCTACCGGTTCGTCCGGAATCCGATGATTTCCGGCGTCGTCTTCGTCCTCGCCGGTGAGGCGATGCTGCTCGCCTCCCGACCCCACGCGATTTGGGCGGTCACGTTTCTGGGCATCAACCTGGTCTACATCCCGCTCCTCGAGGAGCCGATGCTCCGGAGCCGGTTCGGCGAAGCGTACCGCGAGTACTGCCGCCATGTGCCGAGAATCTTCCCGCGCGTCCGCCCGTGGTCGCCCGCGGATGGCGGGGGACGTTAAGTTCCGGAGGCGCCTCATGACCAAGAGACTGATCGGGGGCTTCACCCTGTTCCTGCTGCTCGGGTCGCGCCCCGCAGCGCTTGCCGGGCAGAGCGCGACGCCGGAAGACTCCGTGCGCGCGGTCGAGATGGCCCGGGGACAGGCGCTGTTGCACGCGGATACGGTCGCGTTGTCCCGCATGATCGCCGACGAGTTCGTGGAGATCTCGCGACTCGGGACCGTTCGCACGCGGGCCGCCAACATCCGCGACATCGCGAGCGGGGAGCTGAAGCTGACCTCCGTGCGGTACGACAGTCTCACCGTGCGGATCTATGGGGAGGTCGCGGTACTCCAGGGCATCGCCGACAACACCGGCACATTCCGGGGCTTCCCGTTCGCCGGAAAGATCCGCTACACCCGGATCTTCGTCCGCCGCGACGGACGCTGGCAGGCGGTGGCGATGCAGCAGACGAGCATGCCGTAGCGATCGCCGCATGTCCCGCACCACACGCCTCTGCACCATTCTGATCCTCGCGGCATGCCGGGGGAGTCGATCGAGCGGCAGCGCACCGCTCGATACCGCGGCGTTCACATCCGTCGCCCCCGCCGGGCCGGTGGACTCCACCCTCCGCATCGTCGTCACCGATCAACCCCAGGTCTACGCCAACGGCCGGCTCGTCTCGCTCGCCG
>DATDEG010000012.1:0-3013 GCA_036523465.1 bacterium | reverse complement strand
ATGAAGCCCACCGGCGCATATCCCGCCCCGGGCGTCTGGCGCATGGCCCGCACGAGCTGCTCCCCGGCCGCTCCCGCGCCCACGATCAGCGCCCGCCGGCCTGCCCCGGCTTCCTGATGGGTGAGATGCTGGTAGACACGCCGTGCCAGGCGGAATCCCACGATGGCGTGCATCGTGATGATGTAATCCAGCGGGAGAATCGAGCGGGGGAATCCCTGGAGGAGCTCGCTGCGCCGCAGCGCCAGGGTGATGAGCCAGAACACCGCGGACCCCAGAGTCACGCCCCGGACCACCGCGATCGTCTCCAGGAGGCTGACCTGCGACCAGCTCATGGCGTACAACCGCTGCGCGCCGAACGCGATCAGCTTGACCGCCACACTGATGGCCATGACCAGAGGCAGCTGGCGACCGGTCTCGGGTGGGATCTCGCCGTCGAACCGGAGCCAGGCCGCGGCCAGCAGCGAGAGGATGATGAGCACGACGTCCCCCGCGACGAAGAAGATCTCTCGCGCGTGCGCGGTGACGAAGGCATTGATCCGCGATCCGAGGGCGCGCATCAGTTCCGCCCCAGTGCGTAGAGGACCTTGAATTCGGGAATGGAGAGATCGCCCCGAAGGGGGACGAGGGACGACCCCCGGCCGTTCATGAGCTCGGCCGGAAGCGCCGTCAGCGGCCCGTAGACCAGCCGCTTGAGCACTTGCTTACCCCGCATCGTGGACGGGATCAGGCGCAGCCGCACCGCCCCTTCGCGGGCATAGCCGAGGACCTTGCCGCCGAGCGTCGAGGCTCCGGATGGAAATCCGCCGCGGAGCTCGACCGCGAAGCCGCTGGATTCCAGCAGCGCGCGGAGCTCGCCCGCCGAGAAATACCGCGTCGAATACGGGCTCGGATTGAACCCTCGCCACTCCCTGTTCACCATGCTGATCAGCAGCATCCCCGCCGGCCGCAGCACCCGGCGGGCTTCGCCGAGGAACCGCACCGGTTCCCTCAGATAGTAGAGCGCCTCGAAGAGGATCACGGCGTCGAAGCTCCTGTCGGCGAAGGGCAGGATGTGGGCATCGAGCCGCAGCAGGCCAATCCGTGGGCCGTAGTGCCGCTTCGCTGCGTGCAGGAGACGTTCGTCAACGTCACCTCCCACGACCCTCCGTGCCCCCCGCGCGAGATACCCTAGACCGATCCCCGGACCGCAGGCCACCTCCAGGACATCGCGCCCGGCCGTGAGATCCGCGGCAAACCGGTACCGGGTGGCAAGCATCTCGAGCTGCTCCGCCGTGGCGCCGCTGCCGGGGACCTCGGTCACCGGCACATAGGACGTCATCGGGGCTGCAGGATCCTGAGGCGCTGGACGGCCGCCTCCAATGTGGCCAGGTGCTTTGCGAAGTTGAAACGGACGGCCGACCGCCCCCCGCTCGTTCCGGCGTAGAAGCTCGACCCGGGCACCACGGCGACGCCGACCTCTCGAGCCAGATACTCTGCGAAGGCCCGGTCCGTGGACCACTCCGGACGGGCCCAGCGATCCTCATCCCAGCGGATGCCACTGAAATCGGCCATCACATAGTAGGCACCCTCGGGCTGCCGGTAGGCAAAGCCCGCCGCCGTCAGTCCGGCCAGCAGCAGATCGCGGCGCTGCGCATACTGCCGTCGCATCTCGATGTAGTATCCGGCCGGCAGACCCAGGGCGACCGTGCCCGCGGCTTGGAAGGGGGCCGGTGCGCAGATCGTCAGGTAATCATGGACCTTGCGGATCTCCTCCGACAACCGTGGCGCAGCGATGATCCAGCCCACACGCCAGCCCGTCACCGCGTAGGTCTTCCCCAGCCCGGATATCGTCACCGTCCGCTCCGCCATCCCGGGGAGGCTCGCGATGCTGACATGCTCACGGCCGTCATAGAGGATATGTTCGTAGATCTCGTCGGTCACGGCAATGATATTCCGCTCCACGCACAGCGCGGCCAGGATCTCCAGTTCCTGCCGGGTGAACACTCGCCCGGTCGGGTTGTGTGGTGAGTTCAGCACGGCCAGACGCGTACGCGGCGAGAGATGCGCGGCCAGCGCGTCGCCGTCGACCTCGTAGCCGGGCGCGCGCAGCGGGACGAAGACCGGATGGACGCCAGCCATGACGCAGTCCGGCACATAGTTCTCGTACCAGGGCTCGAGGATGAGGACCTCGTCCCCTGGATCGGTGAGGGCCATGATCGCCGACATCATTCCCTCGCTCACGCCGCAGGTAACCGTCACGTCGGTCTCGGGATCGGCCGCGATCCGCTGATCGCGCGCGGCCCGCTCGGCGATGGCGCTTCGGAACGCCGGGCTGCCGAAGGGGAACGTGTATTGATTGTCCCCGCCTTCGATCGCCGCGACCGCTGCCGCGACGACCTCGGGTGGCGGGGTGAAGTCCGGCAGGCCTTGCGAGAGATTGACGGCGCCGGCCTCGTCTCCCAGACGTGTCATCTCCCGGATCACCGATTCCTGAAACCCCGCGGTGCGCCGTCCGGTTCTGGGCAGCGCCGTGGGCACGCCGCGCACGCCGCTCATGATTCCACCGCGCCCGCCGAGACGAACGCCCTCACGGCTTCCGCCGTGCGGTCGACGTGCTCGGGCAGGGTCTCGGCGCTCATAGGCAGAGAAAGGACCTCGCGGCTGAGCCGCGCCGTCTCGGACAGGCCGGGATCCGACAATCCCAACCCTCGATGCTCCCACATCGGCTTCGGCCAGTGCACCAGCGTCTCGATCCCGGCGCGGGTCAGGTGGGCGCGCAGAGCGTCTCGGGCCGGATGCCGGACGACGTAGTTCTGGAACACGTCGGTCCGAGTTTCTTCGGAGAAGTGGGGGAGCCTGAGATCGGGGATGCCTTGCAGTCCCTGCCGGTACCGGCCGGCGATGGCGCGCCTGTGAGCGATCCATTCTGGCAGATGACGCAGCTTGACATCGAGGACGGCCGCCTGGACGTTGTCTAGGAGCGCGGTCTGTCCGTGGAAGTGATACTCGCCGGTGTCCCGGTCCTCGCCGTTGT
>DATDEG010000011.1:0-4986 GCA_036523465.1 bacterium | reverse complement strand
GTTCCGGCGCGGGGGCTCCTGCGCCAGGTGCGACTCCTTCGGGCGAGGTCACCATCTAACATAGTAAATGGCAATGCGTTCGGGGATAGTCCCGACGCAAAAAGAAGGCACCTCGGAGCCTCCCCGAGGTGCCTCTTCTGGGCGTTGGGAACGCCTGTACGTCTGTACGCCTAGCCTATCAGTACATCCCGCCCATGCCGCCGCCGCCGCCGGGCATCGGGGGCGCCTTCTCCTTCTCCTTCTTCTCCACCACGACGCACTCGGTCGTGAGGAGCAGCCCGGCGATGGAGGCCGCGTTCTGCAGCGCGGTCCGGGTGACCTTGGTGGGGTCGATGACGCCCGCCGCCACCAGGTCTTCGTACTCGTCGGTCTGGGCGTTGTAGCCGAAGTTCAGCTTGGCCGACTCCTTCACTTTGCCGACGATGATCGAGCCTTCCGCGCCCGCGTTCTGGGCGATCATGCGGATCGGCTCCTCGAGCGCGCGTCGGACGATGTCGATCCCGATCTTCTCGTCCTCGTCCGCCCCGCGGACCTTGTCGAGCGCCTTCTGGCACCACAGCAGCGCCACGCCGCCGCCCGGCACGATGCCCTCCTCGACCGCGGCGCGGGTGGCGTGCAGCGCATCCTCCACGCGGGCCTTCTTCTCCTTCATCTCAGTCTCGGTGGCCGCGCCGACGTTGATCACCGCGACGCCGCCCGCGAGCTTCGCGAGCCGCTCCTGCAACTTCTCCTTGTCGTAATCCGACGTCGACTTCTCGATGGCGGACTTGATCTGCGCGATGCGGCCCTGGATATCGGCCTGCTTGCCCTTGCCGCCGATAATGGTGGTGTTGTCCTTGTCCACCACGATCCGCTTGGCCTGGCCGAGGTCGCCGAGCACCGTGTTCTCGAGCTTGAAGCCCAGTTCCTCGGAGATCACCTTGCCGGCGGTCAACACCGAGATGTCGGTGAGCATCTCCTTCCGCCGATCGCCGAAGCCCGGGGCCTTCACCCCGCACACCTTGAGCGTGCCGCGCAGCTTGTTGACCACCAGCGTGGCGAGCGCCTCACCCTCGACGTCCTCGGCGATGAGCAGCAGCGGCTTGCCCGACTGCGCCACCTTCTCGAGTAGCGGCAGCAGGTCCTTCATCGCCGAGACCTTCTTGTCGTGCACCAGGATGTAGGCGTCCTCGAGCACGGCTTCCATCTTCTCGGGATCGGTGATGAAGTAGGGCGAGAGGTAGCCGCGGTCGAACTGCATGCCGTCCACCGTCTCCAGCGTGGTCTCGAGGCCCTTCGCCTCTTCGACCGTGATCACGCCGTCCTTGCCGACCTTGTCCATGGCGTCGGCGATCTTGTCCCCGATCTCCTTGTCGCCGTTGGCGGAGATCGACCCGACCTGGGCGATTTCCTTCCGGCCCTTGGTGGGCACGGAGATCCGCTTCAGCTCCTCCACCACCGCCTCGACCGCTTTGTCGATGCCGCGCTTCAGCGACATCGGGTTGACGCCCGCGGTGACCGACTTCAGCCCTTCGCGGTACACCGCCTGCGCCAGCACCGTCGCGGTGGTCGTGCCGTCGCCGGCGAGATCCGAGGTCTTGGTCGCCACTTCCTTCACCATCTGGGCGCCCATGTTCTCGATCTCGTCTTCCAGCTCGATTTCCTTGGCGACGGTCACGCCGTCCTTGGTCACGGTGGGCGTCCCGAATTTCTTGTCGATGACGACGTTGCGGCCCTTGGGACCGAGCGTCACCTTCACCGCCTCGGCCAGCTGATCCACGCCCCGCTTCAGACGGGAGCGGGCCTCGGTGTTGAACTCCAGATACTTGGCAGCCATCTATTCCTCCCGGCCTGGTTAGCTGAGCTTCGCGATGACGTCGGCTTCCTTGATCAGAATGATCTCTTCCCCATCCAACTCGACCTGCGTGCCGCTGTACTTCCCGTAGACCACCCGGTCCCCCACCTTCAGCTCCATGGGGACCTTCTCCCCCTTCTCCGTCCGGCCGGGCCCGACCGCGATCACCTCACCCTGAATCGGCTTCTCCTTCGCCGTATCGGGGATGTAGAGTCCGCCCTTCATCTGCTCGGTCTCTTCCATGGGCCTGATCGCCACCCGATCGGCCAGCGGGAAGACCTTCAGCTTCGTCTTCGTCGCAGTAGCCATGAGCGCTCCGCCTCCACCTGAAGTTGAATGACGTAAAGCATTGCGAAATATCAGTGTTAGCACTCTACGACATTGAGTGCCAAGGGTTGCCGGGGGGCAATTTCTCCTCGCCCCCCGGCGCTGTCAAGGGGAGGGTCGGCGCAGTCCTGCGGAGTCGAGCAACGCCTCAGCCCGGGCGCTCACCGCCGCCGGTAGGCCGGCGAGCAACGCCATCCCGTCACCAACGACGACGCCGGTGCGGGTGTCGGCCAGCTGCACATGCAGCACGGCGCCGAGGGAATCGGCTGGATCGCGGAAGATGAAGTGAATGACGGCCGCCGTGGGTCCCGCCCCACCGCGCAGCTGCGGCACCACCTGGAGCCCGCGACGCCGCAGCGCCGTCTCCAGTGCCACGCTCAGGGAATCGCGGCCCGCGACGTAGTAGGTGTAGTTGTGCAGCGCAGACGGCATGCGGTACCGCGCAGAGGCACACGATACCAGGGCGAGCACCAGCGCGCCGCGCCCCATCGTCTTCCACCGGACCGGTGAGCCGATCACGGCAGGACGCGCCGCACTCCCACCCAGCGCGGAATCCAATAGGCGCCTTCGGGATCGGCTGAGCTGAGGCGGGACAGCTTCACGCCGGTGGAGGAGCTGTGGATGAACTTCCCGTCTCCGACATACAACCCGACATGCGTCACGCCACCGCCGGGGCGCGCGGCGAACGTCAGGATGTCCCCCGCCTGCAGTGAGTCGAACACCGCCACGACGGGCGTACCCGACTGTGCCTGGGCACGGCTGGTGCGCGGCAGCCGAATGCCGTGACGGGCGTAGGCGTACTGCACGAGCCCGGAGCAATCGAAGCCGTTCTCGGCCGTGCCCCCCCACTGGTAGGGGCTGCCCAACACCGCGAGGGCCGTCTGCACGACATCCCCGGCCCGCCCGACGATCATAAGCGGCGGGTCCGCGGGCCGCGCTCCGCCGTCCTCTCTGCCCGCGGATGGCGCAGGGACTGCGCCGCCGCTCGACACTGCCTGCGGACGCCCCCGCCCGCCGTTCTCCAGCATGAACGAGAGGCCGAGCAGCGTCCCCCAGCCCTTGTGGGGAGCCCCGGGACGCCAGAATCCCCGCGGGCCCCGGTCGGTCACGCGATATCGCTCTTCGAGGTTCAGCCCTAGGAACCGCAGCGGCCGCCATTCGACTCCCACGCCGGTCGACCACAACGCTCCCAGTCCCTGACCGCCGGTGTCGGAGATCATGCCGAGCGCGGCTCCCAACAGGCCGTACACGGCGACCCCACCGTCCCCGCGAGGCGATGCCACCTCGTAGCCGACGCCGTAGAATCCGCGTCCGGCGTCGCGATCCTCGAGCAGCACGTGCAGCGTCGGTCCGTGGTGCAACCAGGAACCGAGCCGCCGATCGAGACGCGCCTCGTAGGTCGTGATGCCGCCGGGCGTCCAGCGCCCGTACAGCAGGCCGGCATCGCGCTGCGCCACGAGGGGCCGTGCGCCGCACGCCACGAAAGCCGCCGAGAGGGCGAGAATCAGGACGCGCTCAGCGGTCCGCAATCGGAGGCTGCTCCAGCGAGGGGCGTTGGGCCATGTGATGGGACAGCAAGTGCGGCACACGTCGCATGAACCGCACCCACACCCAGAGGGTGATGAATCCGAACAGCACGGCTCCCAGCAGCGCCGGTGCGAGCATCGCCAGGGGACTGGTGAACCGGCCGGCGAAATGCGCGCCGGCCCACAGCCCCAAAAATGAGGCTCCCCAGGCCCAGAGCGGCGTGAGGAGCCATCCGATGACCACGAGCGCGCGCGTCAGCCAGCGGGGCAACCCCGCGGCGCTCACGCGCTACGCCTTCCGGGCGTTGAAGAACACAGCTAGCGCGGCAAGCGTCACCGTATAGGCCGCCCCCGTGATCGCCGCGAGCGGCACCGGGCACCCCAGCACCTTGCCCGCCGCACTCAGCACCACCGCGCCGACCACCACGGGGAGCGCCACCTGGGCCAGGGTAGCAGCGCCGCGGGCGTTCCGCGCCGCCGTCAACAACCCGCCCATCCACGCCAGGAAGGTGCCGAGCATCCACCAGATCGGCAGGTACCACCAGGAGCTGCCCCCACCGATGGCGTCCCATGTCCAGGGATACGCCTTGAACGGCCGCAGCAGCACGATGTCGATGGCCATGAACACCACCGTTCCCCAAAGGCCGATCGCGGCGGCTCCGGCGACTCCCTCGGCGGTGCGCGAGACCGCGCGTTGGCCGGGAACCAGGCTCACGGCGACGAAACCCACGAGCACGAGCACGCTCTCCAGGACGTCCCGGGCGGCGCCGGCCGGCAGGAGCCGGGAAATCGCGACGAACGCCACGACGCCGATTCCGGTGATGACGCCAACCAGGGTGCCGCTCGCGAGGATGTTGCGGAAATCGGAGCGATCGGCGGTCGGTACGGCGCTGGTAGTCATGACCCTGGCTCTGTTGGGGTATCCGGTTGATGGCGCCTAATTTAGCGCTCCTGCCCTACCAGCCAAGCCCCAGCGCCGTCGCGGCCAGCCGGAGCCCCACCAGAGTCAGGTCGGGCTGTACCGCTTCGATCCCCTGCGTGAGCGGCGCCACCAGCGGAGCGAGTCCGCCGGTCGCCACGACGTAGGGGGGCTGCCCACCTTTCGTCGGCCACTCCGCCCGGATACGGCGGATGATGCCGTCCACGGCATCCGCCGTCCCCCACAGCACGCCGGCGCGAATGCACTCCTCGGTCCGGCGCCCGATGACGCGCGCGGGGGGGGTGAGTTCCGTCGCCGGGAGCTTCGCGGTCCTGCGCACCAGCTCGTCGGATGCGGTGCGGATACCCGGCATGATGACG
>DATDEG010000010.1:0-5593 GCA_036523465.1 bacterium | reverse complement strand
CACCGGCGGCCGCCCCGGTCCGGCGCTGGGCATCTCCGCGGCGATCCACGGCGAGGAAGCCGTCGGTGTCGAGATCGTCTACCGCTTCCTGAAGGAGACGGATCTGTCCGACCTCGCCGGGCGCCTCCTCGTTCTCCCCGTCGCCAGCCCATTCTCCTATGCGGCGGTCACCCGGAACACGCCGATCGACATGACGAACCTCAACCGCATCTTCCCCGGCAACCGCGACGGCATGCTCACCGAACAGCTTGCCGCGTGCCTGGTCGACGAGTTCCTCGCGAAGCTGGACGCATACGTGGATCTCCACGCGGGGGGCGCGTATCCTACCGTTGATTATGTCTACATCATCAACGACGAACCGCTCTCTCGCGCGTTCGGCTCGCGGCTGCTCTACCGCCCGAAGGAAACGCTCATGGGGACGTCGATCAGCGTGACGCGCGAGCGGAAGATTCCGTCGATCGTCGTCGAGCTCGGTGGCGGCGACGTCGACCAGACCGAGTACGTCCGGCGCGGCATCGAGGGGTTAGGGAACATCCTGCGGACGCTGCGGATGCTTCCTGGGCAGCCGGTGATTCCGCCGCCGCAGGTCGTCCTGCGGGAGATCGCCACGATCCGGCCACATCAGGGCGGACTGTTGCTGCCGGAGGTCACGGAGATGGGCGGCGAGGTCCGTGGAGGCACGGTGCTCGGGCGCATCGTCAGTCCGTACTCCTTCGAAGAGCTCGAGGTCATCCGTGCGCCCTTCGACCGGGGGATCGTCGTGCTGACGCATCAGACCGCCGACGTCGTCGAGCCGGGGATCTACGGCTACATGATCGGCAACCTCGGGACGGCGGAGCCGTGACGGGCAGGGTGAACGTCCAGGAGTCCGGTGACGACCGCACCCGAAGCGCCGGGCCCGATCGCGCCGAGGTGCGCGGACGGCGGGCGCGGCTCATCGAAGCGGCGCGGCGGCACGGCGCCGCGGGGTGCTGCCTGTTCCGTCCCCTCACCGTCTTCTATCTCACGGGCTTTGCCTTCATCCCCACGGAGCGCCCGGTCGCGCTGCTGCTCGGCGACGACGGCCGCTCGATGCTGTTCGTTCCACGGTTGGAGGAGGAGCACGCCAGGCAGCACGCCATCGTCGACGAGATCGTCGCGTACGCCGAATACCCGGGGAAGATCCATCCGATGGTCCATCTTGAGGCGCTGATCCGCGACCGCGGTGTCGGGGGATCGTTGGCCGCGGACAGCGACGGATATCCGGGAGGGTTCGGCTACCGCGGTCCGGCCCTCTCGGACGTCCTCGGCACCCCGGTCCTCAGCGTGGCGGAATCCGCGGATCTTCTCATGGCGGTCAAGAGTCCATCTGAGATCGCGTGCCTGAGAGAGAGCTCCCGGTGGGCGTCCGTCGCGCATGACCTCCTGCAGCGCGCTGCGCGCCCCGGACAGACAGAGCTCGAGATCTCCGAGCCCGCCTCGCAGGCTGCCACTGCCCAGATGGTCTCTACCCTCGGTCCGGCCTACCGGCCGCACGGCTGGATGACGGCGGGTGCGCGGGCGCACTTCCGGGGCCAGATCGGCGCGGCCTCGGCGATCCCCCACTCGCTCATCACCAACGCCCGCATCAGGCCCGGCGATGTCCTCGTCACCGGCGCCACCGCGGCCGTGGCCGGCTACTACAGCGAGCTCGAGCGCACGATGGTCGTCGCCCCGGTCTCAGCGGAAGTGGCCAGGTTGTTCCGGCTGATGGTCGGGGCCCAGGAAGTCGCCCGTGAGGCGCTCCGCCCCGGCCGCCCCTGCGCCGCGGTGGACCGCGCCGTGCTCGACTACTTCGAGCAGCACGACCTCATGCCGCACTGGCGGCATCACACCGGCCATGCCATCGGGATCGGCGTCCCCAACCACGCCGCCCCCTACCTCGATATCGGTGATCAGACCGAGATCCGCGAGGGGATGGTCTTCAGCCTCGAGCCCGGCATCTACATGCCCGGTCTCGGCGGCTTCCGTCATTCCGATACGGTCCTCGTCACCGCATCCGGCGTAGAGGACCTCACCCACTATCCCCGTGATCTGGAGAACTTGACCATCGGCTAGCCGCGGTGTTCCGCTCCAGGGGGATGGGCGCCGAGCGGGGCCCATCCCCCAGATCATCCCTGCCTACGGACCGGTCATCCAGGTCCGCCTGAGTCCGAGGTACGAGGTGTTCGGCCAATGCTCGAAGCCGTGGACGGTCCTCCGCACCGCCTCGTACTGCGTAGAGTGGTAGATGAAGACCATCGGCGCGTTCTCGAGTAGGCGGGCCTGGGCCTGCTCGTAGAGCCGTTTCCGCTGCCCCTCGTTGCTCGTCGAGCGGGCCTGGTCCAGGAGCCGGTCGAACTGCGGGTCGTTGTAGTTGACGAGATTGAGCCCGCCCTTGCTGTGGAAATTCCCGTAGAGGAAGTCGTCCGGGTCGCTCTGCCCCGACGTGCCGAGGATCGACAGCGTGTACTTCTTCTGGAACATCGTCGGGAGATAGACGCTCCAGTCGGCCGCGTTGATCTTCAGACGGACACCGATCTTGGCCAGCTGTGCCTGGATGAGCTCGGCAGGCGTCCGCAGGAAGTCGTACGTGCTGGTCACATACAGCTCGGCCTCGAACCCCTGCGGCTGCCCCGCTTCGGCCAGCAGGCGTTTGGCGCGGTCGAGGTCCACTTTGTTGTACGGGCTGCGCGCGTAGGCGAAGAAGTTGCCCGGCGGGATCGCCGTACCGGTGGCCACGATGCCGCCCACGCCGAATAGGGCCGTGTCCACGATCTCCTTCTTGTCGATGGCGTACGCGATCGCCTGACGCACCTTCACGTTGTTGAAGGGAGCCACGGTGTTGTTCATGTAGAGGCTGCGGAAGTTGGCGGAGAGGCCGCCCACCACCTCGATGTTCGGATCGGCGCGCAGGGCCTTGATCTCAGACGACGGAACGTACTCGATCCAGTCCACCGAGCCGGCCCGAAGCGCCGTCGCGCGCGCCACGGCGTCCGGGAGGAAGACGAACTCGATCCGGTCGAGGTATGGGAGCCGCCGGCCGCCGGCGTCGCGTTCCCAGTAGTCACCGCTGCGGACCAGCGTCATGCGCTGCTGAGGCGTATAGCCGACGAAGCGGAAGGGGCCGGTGCCCGTTGGGTTCGTATTGAGATCGCCGTCTTTCTGGATGATTTCGCGTGGGACGACGACGTTGGTCGAGAGCGACAGCTTCGCGAGCAGCGGGCTGAACGGCTGCTTGAGCTTGATCACCAGCGTGTTCGGTCCGCTGGCGCTGATCGAGTCGACCTGCGCAAAGTCCCCGGCCCGCGGCGACTTCGTCGCGGGATCGCGGATGCGGCTGATGGAGTACGCGGCGTCCTCGGCGGTCATCGTCCGCCCGTTGTGGAACTTCACGCCCCGCCGGATCTGGAAGGTCCAGGTCAGCCCGTCGGTCGACGTCTCCCAGGATTCGGCCAGCCCGGGGATATAGCGGCCCTCCGAGTTCACCATGACGAGCGTGTCGTAGATATTCTCCATCATGTTCCGTGTCGCGGTGGCGGTTGTGAGGTGCGGATCCAATCCGACCGGATCGGTCTGCATCCCCGCCCGCAGCGTTCCTCCGTAGCGTGGACCGGTCTGCGCCGCCGAGGGCTGCAGCCCTCCCGCGACCACCAGCCCCATGAGTAATGTGACAAGCACGACGAAAACGAGCCTGCGCACCATGACTCCCCTCCCTCGTCTCCCAGCGAGTGAACTACGCGCCGACCGCGTGCGGATCGAGCACGTCGCGGACGGCGTCCCCGAACAGATTGAACCCCAAGACGGTGATGATGATGGCCAAGCCCGGTCCGATCGCCGGCCACGCGGTGAACGTCATCACCGCGCGTCCCTCCGCGATCATCTGCCCCCAGGTGGGCGCCGGCGGCTGCGTCCCCAGGCCGAGGAATGACAACGCCGCTTCGGCGAGGATCGCCAGGGCCAGACGGAGCGTACACTCGACGATGAGCGGCGCGACCGCGTTCGGCATGATGTGCCGGGCCAGGATCCGCCCATCCCCGAGCCCGATGGCCCGCGCGGCGTCGATGTACTCCTCGTGCCGGACAGAGAGAACCGCGGCCCGGGCGACACGCGAGAGCGGCGCGGTGTAGACGATCGCGATGGCGAGGACAACGTTCCAAAACCCACCGCCGAGGAAGGCGAGCAACCCGATGGCCAGCAGGATCGCCGGAAAGGCTAAGAGCACGTCCGCGACCCGCATCACCGCGGCGTCTGCCCAACCGCCCCAAAACCCGGAGAGGGCGCCGACTGTTCCGCCGAGCAGGACGGCAAGGCCGACGGAGAGGATGCCCACCGCCAGCGAGATGCGGCCGCCGTAGAGCACGCGGGCGAGCGTGTCCCGGCCGTAGATGTCGGTGCCCAGGAGATGTGTGCCGCTTGGGCCTTGGAGCCGGTCCACCGGTGCGACCGCGATGGGGTTGAAGGTCGTCAGCAGCGGTGCCAGCAGCGCCCCTCCCACAGCCAGGAAGATGAGCAGGCCGCCGATCCGTGCTCCGGGATGGCGAAAGAAGCGGCTCCGGAGGCGGCGCCGGGCGGGGATGACAGCCCGGCTACTCGTAGCGGATTCGAGGGTCAAGGAATCCATACGCCGTGTCGATGAGGAGATTGACGAGCACGAACCCCAGGGCGATCGCCAGGACCGCGCCCTGGATCACCGGGTAATCACGCAGGTTGATGCCCTCCAACGCGTAGCGGCCCACGCCGGGCAGTCCGAAGATCTGCTCGATGATGACCGTGCCGCCGAGCAGCGTCCCGAACTGCAGGCCGATCACGGTGACCACAGGGATGAGCGCGTTGCGGAGCGCGTGCCGGAGCACCACCCCGGATTCCGAGACGCCCTTGGCCCGCGCCGTCCGGACGTAATGGCGGCTGAGCACCTCGAGCAGCGAACTACGCACGATTCGCGTGATGGCAGCGGCAAGCACGAGCCCGACCGAGAGGGCGGGCAGGATCATGTGCAGCAGGTTCCCGGCGAGGTTCTCGCCGGGCGAGATATATGCCGTCGGCGGCAGCCAGCCGAGCCGCAGGGCGAAGAACAGGATCAAGAGGATGGCGAGCCAGAACGACGGGATCGAGAGCCCGAGCATGACGAATGCCGTGGCGAGATAGTCGCCGGCACGGCCCCGCCGCCGCGCGGCGAGGATCCCCACCGGCAGGCCGATCAGGATCGCCACGAGCAGGCCCAACGCTGCGAGCTCGATGGTCACGGGGAACCGCCGCAGTAGTTCCTGGCTGACCGGCAGACCGGTGCGCAGCGACTTCCCGAGGTCACCCCGGAGCACGGCGCCGGCGTACTCCACGAATTGCAGAGGGAGGGGCCGGTCCAATCCAAAGAGACGGCGCAGCTCGTCCACCCGCCGCGGCGAGATCGTCGCCTCCAACCCGATGAGCTGGGTGACGACATCGCCCGGGACGAGGCGGATGAGGAGAAACACCGCCAGCAGGACGCCGAAGACCGTGGGCACCGCCAGGAGGAGCCGGCGGGCCACAAAGGATCCCAATCGAGTCACCCCTCGAAGTTTCGAACGGATTTGACGGCGTGGCACTATCCCCCTGC
>DATDEG010000009.1:0-11408 GCA_036523465.1 bacterium | reverse complement strand
TATCGACGAGTTCCACGCAAAGCGTGGAAAAGGCGTGGCGCCCTGGGGCGATAACCTCCTGCTCCTGACGACCCGCGGGGCGAAGAGCGGAATCGTGCGCACGACGCCGCTCGTCTACCATCGCGACGGTCAGCGCTACGTCGTCGCCGCATCGAAGGGCGGTGCACCGACGCATCCCGGTTGGTATCACAACCTGGTGAAGCAGCGCGAGGCCGAGGTCGAGGTCGGAACGGAGAGGTTTAAGGTTCAGGCGACCCCGATCCCGGGCGGAGCCGAGCGCGATCGTCTCTACGATGCGCATAGCAATGTCTTCGCGCGATTCCGCGACTACCAGATGAAGACGCCGCGCGTCATCCCGGTCGTCGTTCTGGAGCGAGTCTAAGACTCCCACAGGGTCAGCGAGAAAGATCGCCTTCGAACTCCGCGATGGGTTGGGGGGAGACTAGGGAGTCGTCCCCCGGTTCGCGAGACCCTCCTCCTGCAGATATCGCCATACGGCACCGGCCACCAGTCCATGACCCAGGACGGAATAGTGGCTGGGGGCGATCTCCTCGACCGGTACATCTCGCGCCTGCGCCTCGAACCAATCTAGAAGATCGATGTACCGATAGCCCTTTGCACGGATGTGCTCCAACATCGGAGTGTACTGCCTGCTCCCCGTGCGGCGAAAGCGAATGATGTCGCGCCCGGCCGGGAAGATGAGGATGATGGGCACCGAACCTGCGCCCGCAACCGTGTCGACGAACAGATCTAGGATCGCAGCAGTGACCCTGAAGGCCTCGGCATCCGGATTGAAGAACCGCGCCTCCGGCCGCTCCGTGGAACGTTCGTGCAGTGCGTATCGGACCAGCTTGAGCAGACGCACCGTCGACAAGAAGTCCCACGAGCCCGGCTTGTACTTCACCTGGTAGTAGTGGTCGTGGATCCCCAGCTGAGGCAGGATCCGCTCCGGCTGAGCCAAGAGATCGCGGTAGCGTCCCAGACCCTGCATAGGATTCTCGATCAATACCAGCCGGCCGGCCCGGAGGACGAAGCGCGGCTTCGCCAGCGGGAGCCCGGTGTCTGGATAATAGAATGGGCGGAAGACGTTCACGTTGCGATAGGCATCCTCAGGAAGAAAGCCAATGATCGTGATCTGCGGTCTGTACTGGAGCCCCTCTTCCCGGTAACGGAGGAACGCTTGATCGCTTCCATATCCGGAGACACCGAAATTCATGACCTCCAGCTGCCCATGGGCTCTCACGAGGAGCTCCTCCCACGTGTCTTGGTTCCTCACGTCATCCCCGTGGGTGAAAGAGTCGCCGAAGGCCGCGAGTCGCAGCACACCCCGAGGCGGAGTGGGACGGTAGATCCTATTGCCCCGGATCCCCTGGGCGTTCGCCCGGTAGAGCGGCGCGTAACCATTAGGCTTGATCGTCCATCCCAGCGTTGGGCTGTGAGCGTAGTACGTGGTCTCGCCGGCGAGGAGCCTCTCCAGCATCTCCTTGTGCGGGGCGGCAAGGGATGTCGTTCTGATCGGATCGTACGGCTGCCCAAGGTATCTCCGGGCAACGAATAGCACGGCCGCGGAGCCCGCCTCGACCGTAACGAGGACGATGATACCCAGCGCTATCCAGGCCCGCTTGCTCACGAGTTTAGCCGCTGACGACGAAGGCAGAATCAGGCACGGTCCGGGCCATCGACATTGACGACCATCGGCCCCCCTCCTCTGAGGAACAAGATGACCTCCTGGCCCTCTGTCGCGGATGGATTCACGTCACGATGAACCGTACGAGCAGGAACATAGAAGAAATCGCCCGGGCCAACGGAGACCGCATCGCGTCCACCCGGCCCCCCCTCGAAGCGGGCCACTCCCGAGACCATATAGCCGTAGACATCATGGTCTCCATGATGGTGCCAGCCCGACAATACGCCCGGATCTGCACGCGACCGCACAACGAGAAACCCCTCCCCCTGGAAAGCCATGTGCCTGGTGATCCCCGGGCTCCCAGGAGCTCCTGGCAAGACGTCCTTCCCCAATCCCTGGATCTTCGCCATGCGTAGCCCCCTCCCGCATGTTGGTAGCCGCAGCGTACGCTTCGAGGGGAAGGCCGGTCAATCTCCTGTTGCGAACTCAGAGGCACTTTGTTGGCTGGGGGAAGTGCCTTCCTCGGAAGTACACCTCGTCAGAAGCGAGAATCACTTCGCCGCGTAGCATGTCGTTCACGGCGGATACTGTGGGACAAGGCGAAGTTGAACTCCGCAGTCCGCGAGAGATTCGTTGCCCCGGCTATGAGCACGATGATTATGGAGACCACCCACGACACGACCATATACGCAAGGACATTACCGAAGTGACCTCTGTAGACATCAATGTATCCGTTCCACGCGTTGACTGCCCCATGCTGAACCGCGGCAAGCAATGCACTACCTTTAGCGTTGTTGAATACCCAGGTGTACTGTATCGCCCATGCGATGACGAACACGCTGTACCCAGGGATGGCTGGAATCATCCCGACCTCTTGCTGCCATCTGTACTGAATGGTTCCCTGGGTCAGATAGAGCGGAATATGCCAGGTTGCCCAAATCACTCCGACGATGACACTCGATACCAACGCGCTGTAACGAGCCTGAAGCCTGGGCAGAGCAAATCCTCTCCAGCCAAACTCCTCGCCGCATTCCGGCAAGGATGGTAAGAATGATGAGTAGCGGGATGAAGTTGGACAGCGACTTTAGCTTACTCCAGTCAACGGGTGGGCCGCCGAACAGGTCGAAAGGTACAACCCGCCACTGCGGGTACGATCCCAAACAATAAGACGATGGCCCACCATTGGATGCCCACTCTCCAGATGAGGAGGCGGCGCAGCAGTTCCCGAACGCCGCTTCCTCGGCCCTCAACTGCCGCGAGGATGATGCCCGCCAGGCTCGCGCTCAGCGCCGCAAGTTGGGTAGCCCCCCCTTGGGAGCAGCCCCGCCCGCACGGCGGCCAGAGGGGCGACGCCCAAGATCATGGCTAGGACAAGTAGAGATAATGCCGGATATCTCCGCACAACCGTGGACACGGGCTTCTCTCCTCTTGAGTGATTGGCCTATTACGGTACTGTCTTTGCGGACTATCTCCTGCCAGCCAACTCACGACTCGCATTAGAATGGGCCTGAGCCGGGTCGGGGAGTTCTTACAGAAGTTCAACTGCTCGCACTAGGCCCAGTGGCAATGGCAGCATGTACTCGCTGCTCTAAGCCAGAGACCCTCACCGGGAGTCCCGACGTTCGCTGCTGGGCAGCAACGGGAGGGTGCTATTTCGTGGCTGGGGGAGCTTAGCTTCGACGCAATTCGAAGAGACCCGGTGAGCGTCCCCGTGACAGCCTGATTCCTCAAGGGCGTTCATGGCGGAAGGGGGAGTACTGGACCACCTCGAAAGTCCGTGCCGACAAACGCATCGATTTCTTGGCTCACGAATCTGGTCTCGGCGCTCTTGCGCGACCAGTGAGGGGGAACGCGATGGGGATCGGGAACGCGGTCGATGATCTCGACCAAGTGGTTGAGAAATACCACATGGCGCTCGATGAGTTTATGAAAGGAAACCACGAGCCTGCCAAACTGCTGTTCTCTCAACGCGACGACGTCACCCTCGGCAACCCGTTCGGCCCCTTCGCACGCGGATGGACTGAGGTCGTTGAAACGATGAAACGCGCCGCATCCCACTACCGAGATGGCGAAGCCATCGGCTTCGACACCCTATCGAAATACATCACTTCTGATCTTGCTTACACCGCGGAGGTAGAACGGCTCCAGTCCAAGGTAGACGGGCGGGAGGACGTCGCGCCGGTGAGTCTCCGTGTCACGACCATTTTTCGCCGAGAGGACGGCCGCTGGAGGATTGTCCATCGGCACGCCGATCCGATAACCACGTTCAGGCCCGCAGCTTCGGTACTACAGGCGACCTAACTTTTCTGTTTTGGCTGGGGGAGGGCGCTTTCTCGGAGATACACACTATTCGCGTTCAGTTTCAAATCGCCGCTTGATCAGTTCTTCATGTCTTCCCAGACCGCCCTGAGTGCTCGATGGCGAAGATCCACGAGGTCATACCGAGCCAAGCGACCGCCATAGAAATCGCGACTCCTACTACCCAGTCCCATCCATGCAACCTGAAGCCCAAAGACAGCAAGCCACCGACTAAGGCAAAGTAGCCCACGACATAAGGCTTGAGCCTGCGGAAGGGCCAATGCTTCACCCTCAAAGCCACAAGTGCAAATATCGAAATGGGGATGACTAACCCAATGAGAAATGCAAATGCACCAAGCATCAAGACAATCCTATATCAGCCCTGATATCCCGTGCATAGACCGCGGGACGTCTCGACACAAATCGGGGGACGGTCCGAGTGGCTGGGGGAGGAGGATTCGAACCCCCGCTAACGGGTCCAGAGCCCGTCGTCCTACCACTAGACGATCCCCCAGCGGAAGACCATCCCTCATTATAGAAGTGGCCTGTCGGGAACACAACGTAGCCGGAATCTAGTGATCCCTGTGGAGATCTTGACGCAAGTGGATCCCAGACCCGCATGAGTCACCTCAACTCGGTCCGGACCGAGTCGAGATAGCGCACCTGAGCTATGGTCGCCCCCTGCGAGTTCGTGTAATCTCTTCTCAACGCGACAGAGAGGCGGCAGTGTTGATTCAGGCGATCCGTGATACTGTGGGGCTCCGCGCGGTCTTCAATAGAGCTGCGGACCGGGTGCGGTTCATTGCCGCGCTTTCGCCGACCTGAGAGCCGTGCCTGTTCGGCGCCCGTGCGGTGCAGACAACTGTTCTCGGCGCCCACCCACGGGCAGGGCTCAGCGTATTCGTCATCTGGGTGCCGGTCCTAGCCACGGACAGCATCGAGAACGCCCGCACGACAGTGAATCTCATCGACGATCCGCGGGCCGTGCACTACTATGACGAGAAGCGTGAGGCTGGCCACGCGATCGCCGAGGCGGTCGGCGGCACTGAAGCAATCGCCTGGGATTGCTATCTCTTCTTTCGCGCTGGAGTGATGTGGGACAAGGTGCTCCCGACGCCCGACCGGTGGATGCACCAGTTGGGTCCATCTGTGTGGGCCGACCCGACGCGATTTCGGTGGAGAGATTCGCTGACGGCTGAGCTTCGCAGTGCGGCCGCCGTGCTGCTCGGAGCAACCGAGGGGCCCTAAGCACGCATAAGAGCGGTGAGGGTTCTGGCGTCCTCGACGGCCGCGCCGTGCGCATCGTTCTTGAAGTAGATGCAGTATCCGACCTTGAACTGCCGGAGCTCACGAGTTGCGCCCGATGTAGGTGACTGCCTCCTCCAGACGGCGGACCACGCGTGCCTTGCCGAGCAACTCCATGAGCTCGAACAGACCCGGTCCCGCGGTTTTCCCGGTGAGCGCGACGCGGGCGGGATGAATGATCTCCCGGCTGTGAATGGACCGATCGGCGGCAAGGGTCCGGATGACCCGCTCCGCCTCGCCGGCAGTGAACTCTCCTGCCCCCGCCACGCGAGCGGCGAGGTCCTGGAGGATCTCCGCCGTCTTCGGGTTCGCGAAGTACCGCTGGATCGCCTCGGCCTCGTAGCTGACCACGTCGGTGAGGAAGAAGTCGCCGTACGTGATGATGTCGCGACCGACTTTGATCCGCTCGCCGAGCACCTCGACAACGCGGCGGATGTAGTTCAAGCGGTCGGGCGCGACCGGTCCGTCGAGCAATCCCACCCCTCGCATCGACTCGACGCACGCCCCGACGACCCGTGCCGGGTCGCGGCTCAGGAGATCGCGCATGTAGACGCCGTTCAGCCACGTCAGCTTGGCCATGTCGAAGATCGGCGAGGATTTGCCGAGATCCTCGACGCGAAACTTTTCGATGAGCTCGTCGATGGTGTAGATCTCGCGGTTCTCTTCCGGATACCAGGCCATGAGCGCAAAGAAGTTCAGCAGGGCCTCGGGCAGGAATCCCTGCCGCCGGTAGTCGCGGACCGCGGTGTCGCCCGTCCGCTTACTCAGTTTCTTCTTATCGGTCCCGAGGATGTTCGAGAGGTGCGCGACCTGCGGGGGCGTCCAGCCCAGAGCGCGGTACATCACCCACTGCCGCGGCGTGTTGCTCAAATGCTCGATGCCCCGGATGACGTGGCTGATCGCCATCGTGTGATCGTCCACGACATTGGCGAAATTGTACAGCGGGGTACCGTCGGAGCGGACGATGATGTAATCGTCGAGGTGCTCGGGGTCGAACTCCACGCGGCCGCGCACGAGGTCGTGCACGACGATGATCTCGCCGTAATCGGTCAGCCGCAGGCGGATCGTCGGCTTCCGCCCCTCGGCCTCGAATGCCGCCCGCTGCGCCGGGGTCAGGTTCCGGCACCGACCGGAGTACCGGTAGGGACGTCGCTCCGCCTCGGCCCGCTTGCGCTCGGCGGCGAGCTCTTCCGGCGTACAGTAACAGTGGTAGGCGGCGCCCCGATCGAGCAGCTCCTGCGCGTGCCGGTGGTACAGTGCCGTCCGCTCGGTCTGCCGGTACGGCCCATAGGGTCCGCGGACGTCGGGGCCCTCGTCCCAATCGATACCGAGCCATCGGAAGTCCTCGAAGATGGCCTGCTCGTATTCCCGCGTCGACCTGCTGGGGTCGGTGTCCTCGATCCGCAGCACGAATGTCCCGCGGGTACTGCGGGCAAACAGCCAGTTGAAGAACGCCATCCACGCCCCGCCGATGTGCAGGTATCCGGTCGGACTGGGCGCATAGCGCGTGCGGACGGAGGTCACGTGAACAGGATGCTCACCGACTGGTCGAGGTGGATGCGGCGGATCGCCTCAGCGAGCAGCGGGGCCGCGGAGAGGACGGTCACCTTCGGGGGACGGCGGTCTGGGGTGAGCGGCACGGTGTTCGTCACGATGACCTCGCGGATCTCCTCGCGTCCGAGGCGCTCCAACGCCGGCCCGGCGAAGACAGCGTGCGTCGCACAGATATAGATCTCCGGACGCGCGCCCTTGCTTCTCAGCACGTCCACGGCGCCGCCGAGCGTACCGGCGGTGTCGATGATGTCCTCGATCATGATGGGCGTTCGCCCCTCGACGTCGCCGACGATCTGCACCGGCTCCTTGACATCCTTTCCGACGCGGCGCTGGAAGATGATGGCCAGCGGGAGGTCGAGCCGGTCGGCGAGCTGCTTGCTCCGCTTCACTGCCCCGTCGTCCGCGGCCACGACCACCGCGTGGCGCAGATCCTTCTCCCGCAGGTAGTCCGCAAACAGCGGCATAGCGCGGAGATGGTCGACCGGGATATTGAAGAACCCCTCGATCTGGCCGGCGTGCAGATCCACGGTGAGCACGCGGTTCGCTCCAGCCGTGACCAGCAGGTCGGCGACGAGCCGGCCGGTGATGGGCTCGCGTGGCGCATCCTTCTTGTCCTTCCGCGCGTACCCGTAGTATGGAACCACGGCCGTGATCCGTCCGGCGGAGGCGCGCCGCAGCGCGTCGAGCATGATGAGCAACTCCATGAGGTGCTCGTTCACGGGGTGGCTGACGGGCTGAATGACGAACGCATCGACGCCGCGGGCGTTCTCCTCGAAGCGGACGTACGTCTCCCCGTCGGCGAACCGGGTGATCGTCACGCGGCCCGGGGAGATGGCCAGGAATTCCGCGATCTCGTCGCCGAGGGGACGATTCGCTGTTCCGCAGAAGACCTTGAGGTCGCCGTAGCCGCCGTCCATGCGTCCGCTTCCTACCTTACCATGAACGCGAAGGGCGCCTCAAATGACTGAGGGGGAACGCACGCGCGGCGTTCCCCCTCAGACTCCCTCATCCGCGTGCAACTCAGCGGGCTTGGACGAGGAACTTGATCGCGGTGCGCTCCTCGCCCTCGATGATTACCTTCGTGAACGCGGGGATGGCGACGAGGTCGATCCCATTCGGGGCGACGAACCCGCGGGTGATGGCAATGGCCTTCACGGCCTGATTCACGGCGCCGGCCCCGACCGCCTGGAGCTCGACAGAACCCTTCTCCCGCAGCACCGCGGCCAGCGCGCCAGCCACCGCCTTGGGTTTGGAGTCGGCGGAGACTTTGAGCACTTCCGGCATCTCAGGACGTTCGGAAGCTGCGTTTGAGGGACCGTCCATCGGCCCTCCCTCATTCCCTAGCCGCCGCGGGAACTCCTTCCCACGCTTGACTGACGCCCGCCGGAGGCAGCGCCCGCGAAGTTGTTGATGCGCTGGTTATGCTGCGGGCAGCAAGGCCCGCGCGAGATCTGCGGCGCGCAGGGCTTCACTGCGCAGTACAGGGACCAGCGAAAGGAGTTGCGCGCGGATCTCCGCCCGGCTCTGCCAGACGGAGAGGATCGCCTGTTGCATCATCCCGGACTGAAATCCTTCCATAGAAACGAGATGTCCGATCCCGATGCGCCGGAACAGTCCGTCCACTTTGGGATCATAGGACACGCCGATGGCGGGGACGCCGGCACGGATCGCCGCGATCAGCGCGTGCAGCCGTACGCCGATGAGCAGATCGAGGGTCGCCACAGCCGCGAGCAACTCGCGTGGGTGCAGATCGGCCACGACCCGCGCGCCGAGCGTGTCGGCGGCGGCCCGGCAGATCGCCATGTCGCGCGCGGGATGAAAGGCGAAGACGACGATCTGCGCGCCGGTCTGCTCACGGGTCGAGCGCAGGGCCTCAATGAGGGCCTCGGCGTAGGCGTTGTCTCCCCAGGGCCGCATGGCCACACCGATGCGCGGAGCGCTCCGCGGCCCGAGGAGTTCGCGGATGTGCACGTCCGGCGCCGGATCGAGTGCGAACACCGGGTCGGCGACGACATGGGCCGTGCCCCGGACGCCGAGTTCGCGGAGGCGGCGCAGCGAGTCGTCATCCCGCACCGTGATGAGATCGGTACGGTCCAGGACCCCTTTGGCGAAGCGCCGGATCCAGCCCCGCCGCAACGGTCCGATGCCCTGGGCGTACACCATCGTGCGGCGCGAGAAGACGACGGCGAGGGCGAGCAGCCCGAGGTAGTAGAGGGCGCTGCGCGCGCTCGTCACGTCCTGGAAGAGACTCCCGCCCCCGCTGACGAAGAGGTCCGCCCCCGCGAGCGTCCCGAGCAGCCGCAGACCGGTCCGCGGGACGGCATGGACGTTGTGCGTACGGCGCGTCGAAGTCGGGTTAGCCGAGAGCACGGTGATGCGGGCTGCGGGAAGCCGGTCGCGAAATGCGGCCAGGATGGCCGAGAGAATGGCCTCGTCCCCGGCGTTGCCGAAGCCATAGTACCCGGAGATGACGATACGCATCAGGGCGCGCGCGGGCGGGCCCGTGAGGGCGCCAGGCGATGCGCCAGGGCCAGCACCACGCCGGCGGCCACCACGCCGATGAGCGCCCCAAGCCACATCGCATTGACCGTCCGCCAGATAGCGTACAGCAGAGGCGTGTGGATGTGGGAGAAGCTGTTCACGATCCCGCCCTGCCCTACCGCGGCGATCGCGGCGAGCGGCGCCACCCACGTCCGCCATCCCGCCGCCACGGCCACGCCGGCCAGAACTAGTGCGGGATGTCCGATGAGATACTCCTTCGTGCGCGGCCGGGCCACGAGCAGATCTTCCAGCAGGGTGCGAAGGCGCTCCTCGACACCGAGCAGCGGCAACCCAAAGTTGCCGCTGCGTGCGAGCAGGACCACCGCGGCCAGGCCGGCGATCATCACGCCGATGGCGTATCGGAGCAGGAGCGGATGAGCCGACCACCTCCACAACTCACGCACGGTCGCGCGCCAGTGGCGTGCCGGCCGACCGGCGCCCCAGACGAAGAGGGCGACGAGGAGCACGGGCAGCAACTGGGCGATCTTCACTCCGAAAAACACATCCGCGGCCATCATGAATCGCCAATCTGTCAGCAGAGCGGCGACAAGTACCCCGCCGGCCGCGGAGATACCAGAAGCCACCAACAGGGCGCGGACCCCCGACCAGACGGGCGAGCGGCCCGGCCCGCGCGGCATCGCCTGGACAATTCCAATGGCCGGAAGCGTGCACGCAGCGCCCAGGGCGAGCAACTTTAACCAGAGTGTCACTGGACCACCAAGGAGCAGCGCCGCGGTAAGGATCATGCCGATCACGATGAGGACCCAGATGAGCCGCTCCGTGACGGCCACGCCGGTCGCCCGGCCGAAGAACAGCAGCCCGATGCCCAGCGCGGCGAGAGCTCCGAGCGCGGCGAAAGCCCGCAGAATGCGAGAGACGCGCACCGCCTCGAGCGGACCAGCGCGGGAAGGTTCCAGGCCGAACCGCCGGAGGTCCGCGGCCAGCGACCCGATGAACGCAAGGTTCGTGTCGGTCCCGACGACCCCGGCGGTCGGGGCGAACGGCCGCGTGTACAGAAGGCGGATGTTCCGTTCGCGGGCGGCGCGGACGAACTTGTCACGCGCCTCCGCCGGGGGAAGCACCATCAGCTCCTCAGGGGTCAGACTGAACAACCGGATGACCCCGCCGCGCATCTCAGCGGCAAGCCGGTCTTCACCCCGCTGCTTTCGCCGTGCGCTGAAGACCTCGATGCGGCCGTACCGCATCCCCGCGGCGCGAAGCATCTCCGCGGTCTGCGGCAGCAACCGCTCGAATCCGAGCACTTCCACGGCCTCGAAGACGACAGGGACGCCGGGACCCAGCCTGGTCAGGCGCGTTCCGATGGAAGACAAGCCTTCGGCGGTCAGTCCGGGAGTGTTGCGCAGGCGGAGAACCGGCTGAAGACCGATGCGGCGGTACGCCTCGACATCCTCCGGGGCGAATCCAAGGCCCATCTCCTCCAGATCCCTCTGCAGACCGCGCACCGCCAGGAGGCCGCCGGTCCGCGCCACGCGCCCGGATCCGAGGAGACCGGTGAACGTGTCTGCCATCTCATCCAATCGCGCGGCCGGGCCGAGGATGTAGATCGTCCCGGGCCGAGGTCCGCCTTCTACGTGGAAGCGAGACGCCGGGGAAGATGAATTGGCCAACAGATCCTCAGCAAGGAGTTCCTCTCCCGAGAGGTACGCGATCTCCCCCCGCTCGGCCAGCCGCCGCAGTGTCCGTTCATAAAGCGCGATCGAGGTCGCCCCGCGGCGCCTCGCCTCGGCCAGGACCTCGGCAGGATCACGGCCTTCCCGCAGCGCCAGCGCTTCCCAGTCGGGGCCGTCCAGGACGATCTCCACCGCACGGTAGCGGGACTCGATCCGCCAGCGCGACCAGAGGATCAGCACCGAAGCGGCTACACCCACGGCAAGGATGATCCAGAGCAGGCGCAACACGCGAGTCACCGCGCCACCTCACCCGTGATGCGTGCCGCGCCGCGCTCGATCGTCACCCCGGTGAATTGCAGCGGGACCGGCTGCTGCGGCGCGATGAGGATCGGATTGATCGACGCGGCCAGCGCATTTCCGATATCGCGGGGCACCTCGAGCCCGCCGACCCG
>DATDEG010000008.1:0-6534 GCA_036523465.1 bacterium | reverse complement strand
CAAGTTATCTAACGGACTCGCTCTCCGAAACTTCGCGCTCACGTCCGGCTTCGTCAAATGCGCGTACCGCAGCGCCATCGCTAGGCTCTCATGCCGTAACACCTGCCGTACTAACTCAAGGTCTCCCGTCTGCCGAAGGATGGACGTGGCTGCATAGTGGCGCAAGGCGTGCGGGCCAACCTTGCGGGGAAGACCTGCCTTCACTGAGAGTCGGTGGAGAATGTGAACGCCATGGCCGCGAGTGAGGCTTCGCCCCCGCTTGTCCACGAACAGGTGGTCCTCTGCGTGCGCGTTCCTGCGCTTCGATAGCCAAGCCCGGAGGTGCTGCGCTGTTTCTGCTCCGAAGAACCCTACCCCATCCTTCTGGCCCTTGCCGGCGCGGACGTTCACCGTTCGACCTACAAAATTCACGTCCTCAATCCGCAGCCGCAGCGCGCAGCAGTTGCCGAACAGTCTCGTCCTCTGGAACACGCGGCAACGTCTTGGGGACCTTCATGCTAACCCCGCGCAGCGGGCTCTCGGAAAGCAAACCGGACTCGACGCACCACGCGAAGAACGCCCGCAGTTTGCTGAAGTGCAGGTGGGCCGTTGTGGGGTTCACCCGCTGTCTCAGGGTGGTGAGGTGGGTCTGCACGACGGGCAGGGAACACTCGGCCAGGTGACGGACAGGCACTCCCTTCACGAAAGCACCGAGCACCTCCCGATAAAGTTGGACAGTACGGGACGTGAAGCCAGCAACCGTGCGCGACACTAGGAAGGCTTCTACGGCGTCTAAGAGGCCCGCAGAGGTGAGCACACCCCTTGTAGGGCTCTCTTGGTTGGACGGAAATTGCGAAACGCCTTGATGGGACTGCGATGGTGGGCCCTCGTGGACTCGAACCACGGACCTCACCCTTATCAGGGGTGCGCTCTCACCACCTGAGCTAAGGGCCCAGGATCTATCGAGGACATCGTCAGTATAGCCAGCGTGCTGGAGAGGGTCAAGGAAACGGCCGTGGAACGGATCGTTGCCGGAGTCGTCCTCACCGCAGTTCTGCTGCTCGCCCCCGGCGGAGAGTTGCGCGCGGCTCCCCCGCCCTCCATCCGGACCGCCGTGCTCCTCGTTGTCAAGCGCAACCCCACGTCGGGCGAGTGGATGCCAATCGGCACCGCATTCCACATCGGCGACGGCTGGTACCGCAGCGCAGGGCACGTGGTCACGGCGACGCTGCCGCGGCGGTTCGAAGGCAAAGGCCTCGAGCAGTGGAGCCTCGTGGACAGTGACGAAGCCGGCAACCCGCGCAACTTCGTCGGATCGTTCGATATCATCTGCGTCGATGCCCGTTGGAAAGGGAGGGACGACGAGGGCGTGTTCCCGCACGACTCCGCCCTCATCCGGCAGACGTCCGGCCCGATCGCAGGTGTTGTCCTGCGTAGCGCGGACCGCCCGCCGGCTGTCGGGGACAGCGTCAGCGTCTGGGGATTCCCGGAGGGGCGGGTCCTCTTCGAGTCACGTTCCACGGTCTTAGAAGTGTCACGGGAGTGGGTCGTGGTTCAAAACGAGAGCGGACGCCCGACGATCGGCGGCCATTCCGGCTCCCCGGTGATCAATCGCGGAGAGTCTGTGGTCGGTATCCTCGTGGGCGGCGGACCGGGCATCGTGGCCCGGCACCGGGCCGTGCCGATCTGGGACGCGGAGCAAGGCTGTCCCAAACCAAGATAGGTGCGCCACCGGCCGACACGGCCCGCCGTCGACAGTTTACGCCCTGAGGTCTCCCAATCCGAGCCGTGCGGCTTCGGCTGTCGCTTCCAGGCGGGTTCGCACACCAAGCTTGCGCAGAATCGCGGAGACATGATGCTCCACGGTCTTTGCCGACAGGAAGAGTTGCTGCGCGATCTCGGCATTGCCCCGTCCCTCGCGGAGCAGCGCCAACACTTCTGACTCGCGGGCCGTAAGCCCCATAGGATGCTCCCGCGTCGAGTGCCGGGGTCCGCGGGGGAGCCCGCGCACCCCCATCTCACGCAACCGGCGTGCGACGATCCCCGCGGCCGAACGCGCCTCGAGGGGCTGCAGGTCGTCGAGGCTCCGGCGTAACGAGAACTCGTCCTCTGCATCTGCGAGGGCCAGCGCCGCCTCATAGGGACACCCCAGGCCGGCCCAAGATTCGGCGGCCTCCCTCCACCTGCCCGCTATCTGAAGAGCGTAAGGTTCGGCGCACTTTGAGGGGGCGTCTTTCAAAACGTCTGCGCGCCAGCGCCAGAACGCGCATTCACCAAGCACCCAAGGATCTCCGACGTCGAGGGCCCGCTCGAATATGCGCTCTGTTTCACGGACCACAGCATCGCGATCTCCTTCGAGCCAGGCCGCCTCCGCCCGTGCCAAGGCGACGGGCGCCATCCGCTGGAGTTCCTCCGTCGATCCCGCTTGAGCCAGCGCCAGTGCCTCATCGAGCAGCGCCCAGTGTCCTCCCTCGCCCCTGCGCGCTCGCAGCAATCCAAGCACCACCAGCCCGAGGATACGTAGAAGCGGGGCATCCCGATGATGACCGAGGGCGGCCGTAGCTGATGCCCGCGCGTCGTCCCAGCGTCCCTGGTCAAGTTCCATCCGGGCGCGATACGCAATGAGGTAGATCCGATATGCTTCCAAGCCCCGCTCGCTGCAGAACTCTATCCCCTCTTCAATGCGGTGAAGGAAGACGAAGGCGCGCGTCCGCATGAACGCCCAGGCGAGGTGGATGAGCGCCCGTCCCGTGTGCTCATCGAGACCGGCATCCCTGGCCAGCCCAAAACTGCGCTCCAGCTTCTCCCGGCCTTCGGGCATCCCGGCGAGGAACTCGATCGTCCCCAGGTTGTTGAGAGAGTGGACGATCACCTCGGTGTCACCGATTCGCTCGGCAAGCTCTAGGGCTGCAGTCGCCCAGCGGACGGTGCCTCCGGCGTCCTCGACGTTCATATAGAGCATGGACATCTGGCTGTAGGCCATGGCCAGCTCGCGCCCCGGCGGGTACTGCTGCAGCAATGCCGCAGCCTGCCGTCCGGCCTCCGTCGCTTCCCTGATCCGTCCCGTGCACCAGTGGACCCGCGAGAGTTGGCGGAGGGCATCGCCCTCCCGCAGCGGATCGCCGATGCGCCGACGGAGTTCGAGTGCCTGCCCGAACTGCGCGGCAGCCAGTTCGAAGTTGTCGGTCAGGAAGCACTCGCAGCCGTGCTGTTCGAAGAGGCCTGCCCGGACCGCCAGGGGAAGGTGCTCGGCGAACCGCAGGACCCGAGCGTACTGCGCCCCGGCTTCGCGATGTGCTCCGAGGGCCGACGCGCGGCGCGCCGCGTCAGGAGCAAACCTCAGAACGGATGGGGCATCACCCGCGGCCTCGGCATGGTGGGCGAGTCGCGACGGATCGGGAGCCGGCGTCGCGATCAGCGCCGCAAGGATCCCGCGGTGAAGCTCGCGCCGCCGCGGGCCTGGAATCGCCTCTTCGACTGCAAGACGGGCCAGCTCGTGCCGGAAGGCAACCGTCTCGCCATCGGCCTGAAGGATCCCGATGGCGAGGCACTCTTCTAGCGACGCGTATGCCTCCCCGGCCAAAACCCTGAGCACAGAGGCTTCAACCCGTGTCGGCGCGATTGCCACGCATTCCAGCAATGTCTGCGCGGAGGGCGTGAGACGCGCCACGCGTGCCGTCACTGAATCGCGTACTGTAACCGGCACGCCTGAGCCGCCGGCGTTCAGCACCTCCGTCACGTAGAAAGGGTTCCCGCCCGTCAGACGGTAGAGAAGCGCGGGGTCGATGCTGCTTCCCTGCGCCAGTGCCCGGACGCCGGATTCCGAGAGCGGAGATAGCGCGGTCCGGTGGACATCTGGAGCAGTGGCCAGGTCCCCGAGCAAGACCCGCAGGGGATGCCTGGGTCCCGCCTCATCGTCACGGTAGGTTACCAGGACGAGCCCTTTCGTCTCCCCCACGCGGCGGCCGAGATACCGCAGCAGATCAAGTGACGCCTCATCAGCCCAGTGAACATCTTCGAACACCAGGACCGTGGCCGCCCCTGGACGCCGCAGCATCTCGAGCAGGACCCGGAAGACCCGTTGCCGTTCGGCCGCGGTCCTCAAGGGGGGGAACTCGAGACCCAGTGCGTCGCCGATGTCGAGCAGCGGCCCTAGGGCACGCGGCGTGGAGAACGGCTCGCAGATCCCCCAGGCGACTCGAGCCGTCTTCGACACGATCTCGCAGAACTTTCGGGCCAGCGTGGTCTTGCCGACCCCGGCGTCGCCGCCGACGAACACGACCGAGCCGCGCCCGCGCCGCGCAGCCTCCCAGCGTTCGGCGAGCCCTTGAAGATGGATGCCGCGCTCGAGAAATCTGGACATGACGCCTCCGATTGGTAAGGATGGTTCTTTCAGCTCCCAACGAACCCTTCAAGGACAGGGCACACGCACGAAAGCCTTCTCGACGTTCAGACGCGGCCAGTTCGTGATAATGCTGATCCTCCCGGTCGCCCTCCAGTGGACCCACGGAGGATTCGTGAACTCGAGCGCCGTCATTCTCTGGGCGTTCTTCGCTCCGCTGGGCGCCCTGCTGCTCCAGGGACCGGCTGCGGCGGGCCCATGGTTTGCCTCCTGCGTGGCGCACATCGGCGCGATCAGTCTGGTCGTGTTTTCTCATGCTGCGCTCCCTGGCGGTCAACCGCGCGGAGGCGCTCGAGCGCGGGATGCTCCAGGTGAAGGGCAAAGGTGAGATGCGGACCTACATTACTACTGGGTCGACGACCGGCGCCGGTCGGGTAGTAGAATAGAAAGGATAGCACAAGAGAGCACGACAGACCGTGAGGTGAGCGTCATGATCATCAGGTCGCTCGTCCAGGTCCGGGAGTTCGTGCCACCGGAGACCGCCGTCCTCGTCAGCGGTGCCTTCGATCCCCTGCACTACGGCCACATTCGGTACCTCCGTGCCGCGGCCCGGCACGCCAAAACGCATCAGCTCCCTCTTGTCGTGGCCACGGCGCCCGACGAGTATGTGCAGCGGCGGCACCCGCTGCTGCAGCGGCTCGATGAGCGGATGGAGATGCTGGATGCCCTCCGCGGCGTCGCGTACGTCGTGCCGCAGGAGAGCGAAAGCCTCGCCCAGACGATCCGGCGGGTCCGCACCCGCTACGTGATCAAGGGGACGGACTGGAAGACGCATGGCCTGCCCCCTGACGAGATCGCCGCGATGGAAGAAGTTGGATCGGAGTTGGTGTGGACGGAGATCAGCCCGGATGTGAGCAGCACCGACCTGCTGCACGCTGCGTTCTGGCGGTTTGCCGACGAATGGGTGGGCCGGACCTAGTTAGCTCCGCAGCTCCGCCCTCGCCTCTTCGAGGAAGGCGAGATCGGTCAGCACCTCGAGCCCCGTCAGGGCCATCGCCTTCGCCGCGGTGAGCATGGCCCTAAGTCCCCGGTCCGTCAACGCAGCCTCCCGGAACTCGATGGTGTGCCCCTCGATGTCTGTGCCGATCGTCAGATACGGATGGATGGCCGGCATGACCTGGCTGACGTCTCCCATATCCGTAGAGCCCATCTTCTGCCGCTCCGGAAGCGGATCGACAGACCAATCGAGCGTCCGGAGATGCTTCTCGAAGGCCGCGGCGAGTCTCCGGTTGGGCTTCATCGCTGCGTAGCCCTTCTTCGTCTCGAACTCCACTCTTGCCCCTGTCGCCGTTGCCGCGGCGCGTCCGCAGTTGAGGACGCGTTCCAGAGCTTCGGCCGCCGTCGGCCCATCGGAGGCTCGCACGCTGAACGACGCCTCGGCACGGTCTGGGATGATGTTCGGCGCGGCTCCCCCGTAGGTGATGATCCCGTGGATGCGGATGTCCTCGCGCAGTTGCTGGCGGAGCAGGCCGATGTTGACGAACATCTGGATGAGCGCATCCAGCGCATTGATGCCTTCCTCCGGTGCGGCCGCGGCGTGGGAGGCCCGGCCCAGGAACTTCACCTTCAAACGCCAGGAGGCCAGCGACGGCCGCGTCGTCAACGTGTAACTCGCGGGGTGGAACATCATCGCCGCGTCGATCCCGGCAAACGCGCCGCGCTGGAGCATGAGGACCTTTCCGCCGCCGCCTTCTTCCGCCGGCGTGCCCAGGACGACGACCTTCCCCGGGACCTTCGAGGCGACCGCGGCCAGCCCGATGCCCGCCCCGAGCGCCGCCGTGCAGATAAGGTTGTGTCCACAGGCGTGACCGATCTCCGGCAGCGCGTCGTACTCGGCCAGGAACGCCACCGCCGGACCGGCACCACGGCCGGGGACCTCAGCCCGGAACGCCGTGGGAAGATCGGCAATCCCACGTTGCACCGCAAACCCGTGGCCTTGGAGCGTGTCGGCGAGCCATCCGGAGGACTTGACCTCTTGGAAGGCAACCTCCGGGGTAGCATGAACCCGCCTGGCAAGAGCAATCAGCTCGTCCGTCGCCGCATCAATGGCCTTGGTGACTGTCTCGTGCATCTGCCACCAGTCCTCCTTGGTTGCGATAGTGGCTTCCGTGGACCTGCTCATCCGAGACGGATCCGGGCGAAGCGACGGCGGC
>DATDEG010000007.1:0-2729 GCA_036523465.1 bacterium | reverse complement strand
CTAATTCTTCGAGGAGCGGGTCCTCAAGCCGGCGAACACTGAGGAGCGTGTCCGACTCCACCCCGATGATGCGGCAATACCATCAGCTCAAGGCCCGGTATCCAGGGGCCTTGCTGATGTTCCGGCTCGGGGATTTCTACGAGCTGTTCTACGAGGACGCCCAGGTCGCCGCGCGGGAGCTGGACATCGTCCTCACCTCGCGTGAGGTCGGCAAAGGCCGCCGCATCCCGATGTGCGGCGTTCCCCACCATGCACTCGACACGTACCTCGCCCGGCTCGTGGAGCGCGGATACCGCATCGCGATCTGCGACCAACTCGAGGATCCCCGGACGGCGAAGGGCCTCGTGAAACGCGACGTCGTGCGCGTCGTCACGCCGGGAACGGTCATCGAGGAGCCCTTGCTGCCGCAGCATGCCAACAACTTCCTCCTTGCCGTGGCGGCAGGGGAGGACCGGTGGGGGCTCGCCGCCGCGGACCTGTCAACCGGCGAATTCCAGGTGACTGAGTTGGCGGGAGAGGAAGCGACGGCGCGGCTCGCCGAGGAATTGGCGCGTTTCGGGCCGCGCGAGGTGCTCGCGGCGGAAGAGGATGCAGAGACCATCCGTGCGGTCGTCAGCGACGGCGTCCACCTCACGACCCTCGAAGACTGGAAGTTCGAGGAGGGTGCGGCCCGGCGCCACCTACACGAGCACCTGCGCGTGGTGAGCCTCGAGGCGTTTGGCTGCGCCCATCTGCCGCTGGCCGTGAGTGCGGCCGGCGCGCTCCTCCAGTATCTGAAAGACACCCAGTTCAGCCCTCTGGCACACATCCGCCGGATCACGACGTACTCCGCGGAAGACGGACTCGTCCTCGACGCCTCGACGCGCCGCAACCTGGAGATCGTTCGCAACCAGCGTGACGGTGGACTCCACGGCACGCTCCTGTGGGTACTCGACGAGACTCTCACCGCCATGGGTGCACGACGTTTGCGGCAGTGGCTTGTCATGCCGCTTGTCGAACAGGCGGCGATCGTAACGAGGCTGGACGGGGTCGAGGAACTCGTCGGCGCGCCGCGGAGGCGGGCCCTCCTCGCCGCGGCGCTCCGGAACCTCGCCGACCTCGAGCGGCTGATGGGCCGGATCGGTCATGGATCGGCCAACGGGCGGGATCTCATTGCCCTCGCGGCGTCTCTCCGGAAGCTGCCCGCGCTGCGTGAGGCACTGAGCGGGGTCCAGACCCCGGCACTGAGTGGTCTCGCCGGACGGATTGGCGATCATACCCTCACCGCCGCGCTCATCGAGGCCGCCATCGTCGAGCACCCACCGGTCACGGTACAGGACGGCGGCATCATCCGCGACAGTTACGATCAGGACCTGGCGGCCCTCCGGAGCGCGATGAAAGACGGCAAAGCCTGGATCGCGCAACTCGAGGCGGACGAGCGGGTCCGGACGGGTATCAAGTCGCTCCGTGTCGGGTTCAACAAGGTCTTCGGGTACTACATCGAGATCAGCAGGGCGAATCTGCACCTCGCCCCACCGGAGTACATCCGCAAGCAGACCCTCACGGGCGCCGAGCGGTTCATCACGGAAGCGATGAAGGAGAGAGAGGCGCTCATCCTGGGTGCGGAAGAGCGCATGGCGAGCCTCGAGTACGAGATCTTCTCGCGCGTGCGCGACGCGGTGGCATCCGAAGCGGATGCCGTGCTCGGCACCGCGCGCGCGGCCGGGGAGCTAGACGTCCTCCTCTCACTCGCTCAGGTCGCCGCCGCCGGTTCCTACGTACGGCCGGAGATCACGGCGGATCCGGTCCTCGAGATCCGGGGGGGACGCCACCCCGTGGTGGAACGGATGCTCACCGATGAGCGGTTCATGCCGAACGACCTCTCGCTAGACCCGCACGCGCGGGCGACCCTCATCGTCACCGGCCCGAACATGGCCGGGAAGTCGACATACCTGCGGCAAAGCGCGCTCATCGTGCTCCTCGCGCACATCGGATCATTCGTGCCGGCCGCATCGGCCCGGATCGGCCTGGTGGACCGCATCTTTACCCGGGTCGGGGCGGTCGACGACATCGCGACGGGGCGGAGCACGTTCCTGGTGGAGATGCAGGAGGTCGGGAACATCCTGCATCACGCCACGCGACGCAGCCTGATCATCCTGGACGAAGTGGGGCGCGGCACCAGCACCTATGACGGGATGAGCATCGCCTGGGCCGTTGTGGAGTACCTCCACGATCACGTGGGGGCGCGGACGCTGTTCGCGACGCACTATCATGAGCTCACGGAGCTGGGGACGTTGCTCCCCCGAGTGCACAACGTCAACGTGCTGGTCAAGGAAGAGGGCGACCACGTGGTCTTTCTCCGCAAGGTTGCCGACGGCGGGGCCGACAGGAGCTACGGCATCCATGTCGCCCAGCTCGCCGGACTCCCGCCCGCCGTCATCGAGCACGCGCAGCGGATCCTTCGGCATCTCGAGTCGGCGTCGCAGATCCCGGAAGGCGAGGAGTCCTTTCTCCCGCCCGTACCGGCCCGCGCCAGTGGCGCGCTGCAGCTGCCGCTGCCCCTGCAGCCGATCTCCCCCCTCGAGGAAGCCCTCATGGGGCTGAGCCTCGAGTCGATCACGCCGCTGGAAGCGATGCAGGCGCTTCACCTGCTGCGCGAGCAGGTCCGCCAGCGTCTTACCGCGCTCCATGCCACGCCACACGGCGGCAAGGTCGTCCGCATGAAACGGCACGGCCCGAAACAGCCGTGA
>DATDEG010000006.1:0-5391 GCA_036523465.1 bacterium | reverse complement strand
ACAGCAGCGCGGCTTCCGTCTGGGGATCGGGAAGGCTGGCCGCCAGAGTTGCTTCTCCCTGCCCCTCCGTATCCAGTGAATACTCGCGGGGACGCAGCCGCCGCAACGCGTTTAGGACGCACCCGCGGATCCGGTAGGTTGCGAACGTCGAGAAGCGGATCCCCCGCGCATGATCGAACCGTTCGACGGCTTCGATCAACCCGAGCGTACCTTCTTGGATCATGTCCATGAGCAGGACCTCGGGCGGCCGGATCTGCATGACCACCTTGAACACGAGGGGCTGATAGGCTTCGATCAGCCGGGCCCGGCTGCGCACATCCGCGTCACGGCGAAATCGTTCCCAGTGCCCCCGCTCCTCCTCCGCGTCGAGCAGCGCCACCTGCTGCAGTTCCTTCAAGTAGTCGGCGAGCACGTCTCACTCCGTCCGTCGAGCGCTGTGATGAACACCGGTCTTCCCTCTTCCCCACGAAGGGGTCGAATCCATTTCCCGATCGGGCCTCGGGGAACGCGGCTCAGAGCGCGTAGGTCACGCGGTAGAGGAAGTTCCACCGGGAGAAGTTGTCCACCGAGAACGTGACCCGCGTGTTCGGCGACAGCCGGTACTCCAGCGCCCATACCGTCCGCGGCTCGGGGGCCACCCCCGCCGGCTGATTCGTGGTGCTCGTGAGGAACGTCGTCCAGGTGAGATAGAGATTCTCGATGAGCAGGGTCCCGATGCGCAGGCTGAGCTGGCGTTCGGCGTCGTACTCCAGCGTGAACTCCTCCAGCCCCAGGGCGCTGGCCACGGCGCGTCCGACCTGACCGAACAGCGCATTGCTCAGCTCGTTGAGCAGCGCGCCCTCCAGGTCCGTGCCGCCTGTGAACAGCGCCGCGAAACCGCTCTGCCTTCCGAGCGCGGCGATGATCTGGCTGCGGGAGAACGGCGGGTCGGAGGAGAGCTGGAGGTCGAGCGCGTCCGGAGTCCCCGACACATGCAGCCGCACCGTGGCGCGCACGAAATCCGACGGCCGCGGCTGTGTGATCCGCGGGATGCTCAGGCGTGTCTCAGCCTGGGCATCGATGAACGGCGTCATGCCGCGGAACTCGCTGAAGGTGGCCCGGCCCTCCAGAAGCCGGAAGGTGGTGTTGAAGGCGACGAAGGCTCCCCGCTCCGCCACGACCTCCCCCGACAGACGCGGCGCGTTGAGCGTCCCCATCGTCCGCACGGCGCCGTCGACCTGGAACCGGAGGCCCCCGATGTTCACCCACAGCGCATCGCCGGCGTTCACCTCTACATCCAGGCTCGGCCCCGGCGTCCCATTGCCCGGCCGTGCGGCCAGACGCTGCGCCGATCTGACCAGGATGTCACCGTTGGAGAGGGTGGCGGTGCCGGTGATGTCGGGACGCGCGGGCGTGCCGCTCAGGCGAACCTCTCCGTCGACGCGCCCGCTGAACAGACCAGGCAGGCTCAGGCGTGACCCGTCCGAGGCGAGCGTAAGGTTGAACTGGTCGGGACGGAACCGCCGAAAACCCACGGTCCCCCTCAGGCCGATGCTTCCCTCGCCGGCGCGCGCGCGGAAACTGTCCACCCGCAGATTGTCTTCCGTGAAGGTGATCTGAGCCTGGAGATCGGTGAGCGCTGGATCAACGCCGCGGAACCGGATCGTCCCGCCGGAGGCGGCGACCTGACCCTGCAGGTGCGGCTGCGCCGGAGTACCGGTGATCGACACCGTCCCCGCGAGGCGTCCCTCCGCCTGCTCGATCCGCTCGCTGAACAACGTGAGCAGGCTGAGGTCTGAATCCACGAGCTCCAGCCGCAGGTCCACTGGCCTGGAATCGTCGAGCCGCATCCGCGCCGGGTTGAACGGAACGGTCCCGGCGACCTGAATACGATGCCGGCCTTCCTGTACGACACCGTGCTCGATGTTGAACTGCCCGGCCCGGTAGAACGCCTGGAGCGTCAACCGTTCAAACGCCATCGGCCCGATCCCCCCGTCGGAGACGGCCGCGGAGAGACCAACGAGCGGATCGTTGAGCTCGCCGGTGAGCTGCAGGGTGAAATCCATCGATCCCCGGAGGGGGCGCTGCAGATTGAACAGCGGCCGGAGGAGGTTGAAGTCCACGCCGTTCGCGCCGAACTCCACCTCGCTCCGGCCCTGCAGGTTGATCCGACCGGCTCCGACGAGCTCGCCGCGCCCAGGCACGAGCCGCAGGGTTTCCAGATTCACCGACCGGTTGGCCAGTTCGGCGCGGACGACCGCCTCTTGAATCGGCTCATCGCCGATGCGGCCGTCGGCCAGGCGGAGATCGAGAGACGCGCGTAGATTGCTGACCGGACCCGTGGCCCGGACATCGCCGTCGAGCGTTCCCGCGAGCGTAAGCGGCGAGCGCACCCGGCCAAGGCCGAGCAGCGTCGTCAACGGGCCCTGCGCGGTGCTGATGTGGAGGTCGATGAGCGGGTCGGCGCGGAGGAGTACGCTCCCACTGAGTTGGAACGAGCCGTTCTTCTGCTGCAGCACCAGCGGCGCGAGCGAGAGCCGGCCGCCGCGGTACGAGACCTGTCCCCGGGCCTCATCGAATCGCTGGCCGTTCACGACGAGGTCCGTGGAGGTGGCCGCGGCGTTGAACGCGGGCGCGCCGAGGGACCCCCGGATGGTCCCCGTCAAGTCGACCGTCCCGGACAGACGCACCACATCGCGATGGAGCGCCGCGATGTCTTTGAGATCTAGGGCGTGGGCCGAAAAGCTGATGCCCAGCGACCCCGTCCGGCTGATGATCCCGCTGGCTAAGAGCGCAGACCCGTTCACGCCGGCGCTGAAGTTCTGGACGAGGAACTGCGACCCGGTCCACCGGAACGAGGCCGTCGCGCGATCGAGTGGTTGTCCTTCGACACGACCGGCGCGGAGCTCCGCGGTGCCTTCGGCCACGGGGCGGGTCAAGGGACCAGTCAGCCGTACGGAGGTCTCGATCGTCCCGCCGACACGCAGTGGAACGTCCGCGATGTCGAGGAGGCGCTGCGCGGCGACGTTTACCGCGTGCACCGAGAGGTCCAAGTGCGGTGGCTCCGCCCAACGGATCGACCCGACCGCGGTGTAGCGTCCATCGGCATCGAAGAGGAGCAGACCCGGCGTGCGCAGTGCAGTGCTCGTCAGCGCGATGCGGCCGCGGGCACGGTCGAACGGCAGAGGACCCAACCGCCCGTCGCACCCGCGGATCTGTCCCTCCAGCACGGGAGATCGAAGCGTGCCGGTCAATCGGCCGTCGAGGTCGGCCGTGCCGGCGATCCAGCCCTGCAGCCCGAATCGCTGCCCGACGGTGTGCAGGTTGACATCGGCGCCGTGTACGGCGAACGCCAGCGCGCCCGAGCGCTGCATCTCGCCGTATCCGTGGATGCGCGTCGGGCCGCTGCGGGCTTCGAACCGGTCAACCTCGAGCAGACCACGATCGTATCCGAAGATGCCTTCCGCCTGGTCGAAGCCCACGCCGAAGGCCGAGCCGGGACCAAGGGCGAGCCGGCCCTGGGCCAGCAATCCCTCCGCTGTCCGTGCGGCGGCAACCACGCCCGTCGCCGCGCCGCTGAACGTCGGGGTGAGGGTCACGCCGAGGCCGTCCAGGATGTGCGCATCGACATTACGGGCATCGGCGAGGGCGAAGAACGTGCCGGACGGGATGTTGAGACGGAGATGGCCGCGGAGGCGGCCGCCGCCCGCCGAGGCGACGAAATCATCAAACGTCAGCAGCCCGCTATAGTACTGGAAGCGTCCCGACGCATCGGCAAACCCTTGTCGATCGATCGAGCCCTGGGCCCGCTCGATCAGACCTTCCACCCGCGGAGAGCCGAACGGCCCGGTCATCCGGACTTCGCCTCGAGCCCGCCCCAGCAGTCGTATCTGCGCCCGGGGAAACAGCAGGTCCTGCAGTGTGCGGAGGTCGAGGGATCTGCTGCGGACGACGAGGTCCATCGCCGCCCCACCGGGATAGGTGATCTGACCGCGGATCGACACGGGCGACGCATCCACGGCCATCGTCACTCCCGGCGTCGTCGCACCGACATTGTCCACGGTCAGCGGACCGTCGATGTCGGACAGCAGCGTGCGGCGCGGCAGCAGCAGGGCGCGCCCGTCGTGCATCTGCAGCCGTCCGCGGTAATCGAGGACGACCCGCCGGCCCCACCGGGAGGCCAGGAGGTGCATCGCGCTATCGAAGGTGCCCCCGCCCCAGACGATCCAGGGAAACCTCACCAGGTACGGTCCCCAAGCGGCGACAGAGCCCCCCCGAGCGGTCAGCTCGAGGTCGAACGTCGCCTCCGCCGGAACCGCCCGTCCCGACACATGCAGCAAGGCGGGCGTCCGCCCGTCGGTGTTCACGGCATCCAGATCGATCGCCAGCCGCGGCGCCTGAGTGAAATCCAGCGTTCCCGTGATGCGATCGAAGTGGGCGGCAAACGGAGAAGGCGGGCGCGGTCCGGCACGCTGTGGCAGCCGGAGCGCGTCGCTGAAGATGAGGGAACCTTCGCGGACGACGAGCTCGGCGCGGAACTCGGCCGAGGCCCTGCCGACACCGCGTTGGCGGGCGAGCAGGTCGGCGTAATTCCACCGCCCCGATCTATCGCGGGCGAGCACGAGCAGCGGCCGCTCGAGCTCGACGCGCATCAAGCTGGGAAACACCCCGCGATGACCGATCAGATCGCCGACCAGTCGTCCCGCATCGAATGAGAGCTCGACGCGTGCGGCTTCGAGGAACGGACGGGAACTGCCGGAAGGGCCGGCGATGCGCACGCCGCTGAGCACGATGCCGCGCCAGGGGTCGCCGCCGAGCGTATCGATACGGATCTCGCGCCCGAGGGCGCGCGTGGCTTCCTCGACGACACGAGCCCGGGCGGACTCGGCCAGGTCCCCGGTCCTGATCGCCCATGCGACGCCGGCGACCAGCACGAGGAGGGCGGTGAAGACGACGGCGAGTATCGTGCGCATGGCTGGCGTCTTACCCGCGGGGGAAATCCCTATTGATCATTCCCCCCGCGGCGGGGTCATATTCCAATACCAACCCACGAATTGACCGGGTCCGGGTCTTCAATGACCCACTGCCGCTGCTTCATGCATGGCAGGGATGCCACATCGCCCAGGAGCCGAGGGGGAACGGACGCGCGCCGTTCCCCTTCGAACCCCCTTCCGCGAGCATCAGCGCACGAGAATGGGAATCTCGTGGGACCCTTGCACCACCCAGTCGGAGCGGATGATCCGCCCGGCGAACACGTCGAACTTCACGAACTCCGGCCCCTCGGTCGGCAGACCGAACGGCACGAGCTGGATCAAGATGTCGGTGTTCTTGCCGAAGTCCTCGAACAACCGGATCGCATCGTCCAGGTTATCCACCGGACTGGGCTCGGGCTCCCGGAGCAGCCGCTGGTCG
>DATDEG010000005.1:0-20968 GCA_036523465.1 bacterium | reverse complement strand
CTCGTGGTCGGCATGCAGGATGAAGATCATGTCCATCGTCCGCGCCGCGATCGACGAGGGACGCGTGCCGGATAGGCAATAGAGGAAGTTCTCCGCCGTCCCGGCCTCGACCAGGGGCGTCACGGGTGCTAGCCCCTCGCGCAGGCGGTGCCAGGTCGCCACGAGCACCGGGATCTGGGCCGTCAGCCGCGTCGCCTTCCGCAACGTCGAGGCGCTGTCGGTGACCGCGGCGTCGGGATCATGCATCCCCAGCACGGAGACCGCGGTGCGCAACGCCTCCAGGGGATGAGCACGCCGCGGATACGTGCGCATCGAGGCGGGGACGGGCTCGGGCAGCGGTCGGACGGCGGCCAGCTCGTGCCTAAGCGTGCGCAGCTGGGCGGCCGTGGGCAGATCGCCGTGCCAGAGGAGGTAGACGATCTCCTCGTACGACGCTTTCGTGGCGAGATCGCGGATATCGTATCCGCGATAGGTCAGGAGGCCCCGCTCGCCGTCCACGGTGCAGATGCTGGAGTTGACGGCGACGACGTCTTTCAGCCCTGCTTTGAACTCGACCGCCATGCGGGCCTCCCGGGAGAGTCTGCGCTCATTCTACCAACCGAAGGAAGACCAATGGAAGTCAGTTGGTCACCATCACGCCGATCCCGTCCGGATCACGGAGCGTGAACGCCGTACCCTCTCCCGTGCGCACATCAATCCCGGCCGCCCGGGCCCGAGCCAACACCGGCTCCGCCGCGCCGGGATCCGGGAGCACGACCATGAAGTGGCGCAGGCCCGGCGCAACCGGATCGGCCGGCGGCAGCGGTCCGGCCCAGGTGTTCAGACCGATGTGATGGTGGTAGCCGCCCGCGGCGACGAACAGCGCGCGCGGGTATCCGCGCACCATGACGTCAAACCCGAGGATTCCGGCGTAGAAAGCCTCGGCCCGCTCCAGGTCGTTGACGCGGAGGTGGATATGCCCGACGCGCGTGCCCGCGGGCATCCCTTCCCAGCGGCCTGCGCCGTTGCGGAAGAGATCGTCGAGGTCGAGGGCCTTGGTCGTCATCTCCAGCCGGCCGCCCCGCGACGGCCAGCGGTCCCGAGGCCGGTCGGCGTAGATCTCGATGCCGTTCCCCTCGGGATCGTGGAGGTAGACGGCTTCGCTGACCGCGTGATCCGAGGCGCCTTCGATCGGCGCCTCCGCCTCGATCAGGTGCCGCAGTACCCGGGCGAGATGGCCCCGGTCGGGCAGGAGGATGGCGAAGTGGTAGAGCCCGGCCGTCTGCCGCCGAACTCTGCCCGCGGCGGCGGGATGGAGCACGAGGTCATACGGGGGCGTCCCCGACGCCGAGAAGGTTATGGCGTCGCCGTCCTCCGCGCCGCGGAACCCCAAGACGTCGCGGTAGAAGGCGCCCGTCCGTGCAGGGTCGGCGACCGTTAGATGGACGGCACCGATGTGTGTGTCGGGAGGCAGTGAAGTCATCGGGGTGTCCCTTGGATGAACGAAAACGGGGGAGTCAACCTTCCCTCCCCCGCCAGTCGCCCGCCGGTCCGTCGGGCGTCAGCTGATCAGCACTTGGAGAATCCGCACGACCGGCAGGTCGCGCAGCCGTTCTCATGAACGAGCGTCTCGCCACAGTCCGGACAGACGCCGACGAACTCCAGGCGTACGGCCCGCTCCACGCGCTCGGCGTGCCCGTTGGCGTCGACGTACGGCTCGCTGCTGCCGTTCCCGCCGGCGACCGGCGCCGGCTGAAGGATGACCGGCGCCGTTGCGGTCGCCGCCGTCCGGGATGACGCGCCCGGCTGTGGAGGGACGAACCGCAAGGCCTCCTGGCGCGCCTTGATAATGGGTTCGGGCAAGACATCGGCCCGCGGAAACTCCTTGTCGGGCCGGAACGCATCACCGTAGAGCGCGCGGCCGAGGGCGAGCGCCACGGCCTGGGCGATCGTGGTGACCCGCACCGTCGTACCAGTGCTGCTGCGGTCGAACGCCACTTCTTTACTCTGGACCCTCCACAGCTGCTCGATGACCTCGCGGGGGTCCACACCCGCCCGCAGGCTCAGCGACGCCAGCCGCCCGCACGCCTCCGCCTCGGCGTCGAAGGAGTGGACGAAGACCTCGTTCACACCCCACTCATCCTCGTTCACGACGACGTAGATCCGGCCGCGCGGCGTCTCGACCCGTTCCGTGCGGCCGACGGTTACCTTGGGACGCGGGCGCGGGATGGCCTTGACAGGGCCGGGATCGACTGCGGGCGCCGAGAGCGATGGCGCGGGTGCCGGGGCCGTCGCAGCGGCCACGGAACTGGTACCCATCAGTCCTGAGGCCTGGGCCTGCTGCTCCGTGAGCAGGATTCCCTCGCGGCTCGATTCGCGGTAAACCGTCACACCTTTGAGACCCAGCTTCCAGGCGAGGAAGTAGATCCGCTCCACTTCCTCCGGCGTCGTATCCTTCGGCAGGTTCACCGTGCTGCTGATGGAGTGGTCGATGTGTTTCTGGATCGCGGCCTGCATCCGCACGCGCATCTCGGCTTTGATCTGGTGCGCGGTGACGAAGTACGCGGGGAGATCGTCCTCGTCCTCGATCTCGTGCCGCCCCATGTACTCCCGCACCAGCGGATGGTAGACCTTGAACGTCTCTTGCGACAGCGACTCCGAGCGCCGAATGTAGCTGAGATCGAAGATGGGCTCGATGCCGCTCGTCACACCGGCCAGGGCGGCGCCGCTGCCGACCGGCGGCACGGTGAGCAGCGCCACGTTGCGCAGCCCGGACAGGCGGATCCGATCCTGCACCTGTGGGGCGAGACCGTGGATGAAGGGCGAGCGGAAGTGCTTCTCGACGTCGTAGGCCGGGAAGACGCCCTTCTCCTGAGCGAGGTTGACGCTCTCGTCGTAGACGACGTTCTTGACGCGCTCGTAGAGCTGCTCGACGAACGTCACGGCCTCCTCGGTGTCGTACTTCAAACCCAGCTTGATGAGCATGTCCCCGAGCCCGGTGAAGCCGACGCCGATGCGCCTGGAGTGGAGACTGGCCTCACTCTGTTCAGGAAGAGGATGTTTGTCCGCGTTGTAGTCCAGGACGTTGTCTAGGAAGCGCGTACCATACCGCAGCGCCGGCTCGAGCTGCTCCCAGTTCACCCGAGCTGCGCTGGTGAACGGGTCACTGACGAACCGCGCGAGATTAAGATTCGAAAGGCAGCACGCTCCGTATGGTTCAAGGGGGATCTCAGAGCACGGGTTAGTCGTAATCACGCCCATCCCGTTGTACTCGGAGGTCGACCACCGTTTGATGCTGTCCCAGAAGATCAAACCCGGCTCTGCATGATCGCGGGCACCCTTGATCAATTCATCCCACAACTCACGCGCTCGCACCGTCCGGTGGACCGTCGCCTTCTCGCTGTCAAAGCGCAGATCCCATAGACTATCTGACTCCACGGCCTTCATGAACGCATCCGAAACGCGGATGCTGATGTTCGCAAAGCGCACCTTGTCCAGGTTCCGTTTGACCTTCACAAAGTCGAGCACATCGGGGTGCGAATCCGCGATCGTGATCATCAGTGCGCCCCGGCGCCCACTCTGGCCGATGGTGCCCGTCGTCAGTGACATGAGCTCCATGAATGACACAGCCCCTGTCGACGATCGCGCAGCGTTGTTCACGGGCGCACCGCGGGGACGGAGGATAGAGATATCGGTGCCGACGCCGCCGCCGAGCGAGTACGTGCGGGCAGCCTCCTTCATCCAGTCGAAGATAGATTCGATTGAGTCATCTTTGATCTTTATCACGTAACAGTTCAAATTCGTGACGCGCTTATGGTTGCCCGCGCCGTGCATGATGCGCCCGCCGGGGATGAAGCGGAAGTCCTCGAGCAGCCAGAAGAACTTCTCCTCCCATTCCTCACGGAGTCCCGGCGTGGATTCGACCGAGGCCAGTTCCCGGGCGATGCGACGCCACATCAGATCCGGGGTGTGCTCGATCACCGCACCGTCGGGGGCGCGCAGCGCGTATTTGTCGTGGAAGACGCGGGCCCGCAGGTCGTCGCCGCCGAAGTAGTCGAGGGTCTCGCGAGGAAGGTCGGTCGAGGAGCGGGTCGGAGCGGCAGCGTCTGCATCCATCGGGCTCACCTCTCTCCACGTGGCAGTAACACCCCGGCCAGGCCTCGACCGGAGGTTGGTCCAGCACTCCTTATTGCGCTGTCTTCGTCTGCCGGGAATCGACGGCGAGCAGTGGGACCTGATCGCGGAGCTCTTCCTCCCGCCGCTTCCGTTCCTTGAGGGTTTCCGCCTCTTCGACGAGCATATCCACGTCGCGGAACCGCCGGTGCTCGCTGGCGAACCGGACGTAGGCGACATCGTCCAGCCGCCGCAGACGTTCCATCACGAGCGCTCCGATCTGCAGGCTGCTCACTTCATGCTCCCCGCGGTTGAGGACCTCGCGCTCCACCTCGGTGACGACGCGCTCGAGATCCTCCATCGAGATGGGGCGCTTCCCGCAGGCGAGCATGATGCCCTTCATGATCTTGCCGCGGTCGAACGGCTCACGCCGGCCGTCCCGCTTGACGACCATCACCGGCACGTGATCCATCCGCTCGTAGGTCGTGAACCGGCGACCGCAGCGGAGGCACTCCCGGCGCCGGCGGATGGACGCGCCATCCTCCACGGGGCGGGAATCGAGGACCTTGCTTTCCTCGTGAGCGCAGTAGGGGCACTTCATGCGGCGGGCCTGTCATCCACAAGATGTAGCGCAACACCGATTCTATGACTCAAGATATTGAGTGTCAACGCCCATATTTCGATGATTACGCTCAACTCGGTCCGGACCGAGTTGAGGATAAGTAAGGGAGGCAGTTGAGGAATATAGAGATAATTAAGGGAGTGTTCCCTACGCCTTCAGCACCAGAGGCTCGCGGCCGAGGAGCCACACCGCCATGGCCAGCGCGACGACGGCATAAAGGGTGGTCGAGACGGCGGTGAGTGCAAGGGCGGACCAGGACAGGTGGCCCAAGAGAAGCTCGCGGAAGACGAAGGTGGCGTTCAGGCCGGGGATGAGGTAGGTCGTCCAGGCTTTCTCCCACCCTTCCAGGAAGGGGGCCGCCATCGCCGGCAGCGACAGGAGGAGATAGACAGGGGTGAAGTACTGCTGGGCCTCACGCACGCCCCGGGCGTAGAACGAGAGGGCGAGCTGCACGGCGCTGAGGAAGCCCACGAGAAGCGTCGCCACGAGGATCAGGAGCATCGCCGGTCCCATCGAGATGACAACGGCGGTCCGCTGGAGCTCCGCCAGTCCCCACGCGGCCCCCATGCGCAGCGTGACGAGCGTGGTCACGAAGACCATCATCACGGCAACCAGGGACGCGACCGTGACCGCCAGGAACTTGCCGGCGGACAGCTGCCACCGGGTTGGAGGGGATACGAGTAATGCCTCCAGCGTCCGGCGCTCCTTCTCCCCGGCCCCCAGATCCAGAGCGGCGTGCTGTCCCCCCAACACCGCCCAGACCGAGATAAAGAAAGGCAGCAGGCCGGCCAGCAGCACTCCTCCCAGCCGTCGCTCGTCGGCGACGTTGTGCTCTTTGACCGCAATGGGGGCGAGGTCGAGCCGCGTGAGCCCCCGGGTCCTGAGTCGCCTCTCTGTGATCGGAGCGGTGTAGCTTCCCACGAGCTCTGCCACGCGCTGGCGGGCCACCACCGACGCCGCCTGGCTCTCGTCGTAGAGAACGGTCAGCGTGACCAGGCCCCGAGCGATCCGTGATTGGAAGTCGGAGGGGATCTCCAGGACGGCGTCCACCTGGCCGTCGATGAGTGCCTGTCGCGGGTTCTTGACCACGGTCACCCGGATGAGCTTCTTCCGCACCCCCAGCGAGACGAATGAGGCGGCCGCGTTGCGGTTCACGACAGCAACGAGGGCCGGCCGGCCAGCCCGCGCCCGCAGCTGCCGCTGGGAAAGGTACGGGATGCCCAGCGTCACCACCGGCATCATGATAACCGGCAGGAGGAGGGCGACGATGATCGTCCGCCGATCGCGCCGCGTCTCGAGGATCTCCTTGTTGAAGATGGCCATGATCGTACGCAGGCGGGGCCGCCGGGCCTCCCACCATGAAGTGACGCCCCCCATGATGCGCTCTGTCCACCAACCGGCCACCTGGGTTCTCCGTTGGGCGAATCGCGCGGCCAGGGGCACTCGGAGCTGGGCCATCAGAATGGGCGCCCCATGGGGACGACACTGACGATGAAGACTGCCAGGAGCGCCACGCCGAGGACGATCCGTGATGGGCTGACCGGGGAGACGTCGTCGAGCGGACCAGGATGACCGCGCCGGAGGAGCAGGATGATCACCAGCGCCATCAGCCAGTATCCGAGGAGGACCGCGGCGACGACGGCCCCGACGGAGAGGATCATGTGCAGCCGCGGGCCGAACAGCGCGCGGACCACGTGGCCGCCGTCGAGCATCCCCGCCGGAAGCAAATTGAGACTCGTCACGAGCAACCCGATCCACCCGGCGAAGAGGATGGGATGGCCCAACACCACCATCCCCTCGGCGGGGTGCAGGATATAGCGCATGAGCCATTGGAGGATGAGCGGGTCGGGAAGGTTCACGCCCTCGAATCCCGCCGGACTGATGACGAACGAGCGAGAGACGCCCAAGATCAGGATCGGAATCGCGACCAGAAATCCGGCCAGGGGACCGGCGGCGGCCACGTCCATGAGCGCGTCCCGATTCGGCGACGGAGTCCGGGTGATGATCACCGCGCCCATCGTCCCAAGTGGAGGGGCCATGGGAATGAAGTACGGCAGCGAGGCGTCGACGCCGCGCAGGATCGACAGCACTTTGTGGCCCATCTCGTGTGTGGCGAGGATGACCATCAGCGAGAGTGAGAATGCCACCCCGCCGCCGATCGCACTCTTCAGGTAGCCGCCCTCGACCAGGCCGAGCGTATTCGTATATCCGGCGACGAACGTCGTGATCAGCGTCGCCGCAAAGAGCCCGAGGTTGACCGGCCAGCGCCACGCCGAGCGCGGCGGGCGCACCACGAATGCCACGACCGCTCGCCCCTCACGGCGGCGGAGGATCGGCAGCAGGCCGAGCGGCTCCACCTGCGCGCGGAGCCGGAGGAACCGCTCCCGGAGGTCGGCGGCAGGATGAACGGCGAATGACGGCAGCGCTCCATCAAGGTAGGCCTCTTGAACGAGGAAATGGGCATCGACGAGGCGCCGCAGCTCGGTGAGCTGATCCATCAGCCCTTGGGTTGTGATCGTCATACCACCCATCCTGCCTCAATCCATCCCCGCCGTCGAGTACGGCGCCGGTCTGCGCGGCTGAAAGGAAAAGGGGGACGGCAGTCGCCCCCCTTTCCTTCTACCCTGTTCTGTTCTTCCCCAGCCGGACGCGCTCCCCTCTCAGGGGCGTCGCGTCCTCAGCGGCGGCGCAGGAACGCCGGGATGTCGAGGTCGTTCATCAGCGTCTTCATCCCGTTGTCGACTTCGTCGGGCTCGGCCTGCGCCGGCTCGTCCTTGTGCTTGGCGAGGTCGAAGCCCGTGGCGATGACGGTGATGCGCACCTCGCTGTCCGCCTTCTCGTCGATCACGGCGCCGAAGATGATGTTGGCATCGGGGTCCGCGGCGTCCTTGATGATCTGCGCGGCCTCGCTCACCTCCACGAGCCCGAGGTCCATGCCGCCGGTGACGTTGAGGAGCACGCCCCGCGCCCCCTGCATCGAGGTCTCGAGCAGCGGGCTGCTGATCGCGGCCTGGGCGGCGCGGATGGCGCGATCCTCCCCGCTGGCCACGCCGATGCCGATGAGGGCCGCGCCGGCCTCGTGCATGACCGTTCGCACGTCGGCGAAGTCGAGGTTGATGAGCCCCGGGACGGTGATGAGGTCGGCGATACCCTGCACACCCTGGCGCAGGACGTCATCGGCCGTCCGGAAGGCCTCGATCACCGTCGCCGTCCGATCGATGATCTGCAGGAGCCGGTCGTTGGGGATCGTGATGAGCGTGTTGACCTTTTGCTTGAGCGTGCGCACGCCATCCTCGGCCGCCTGGCCGCGGCGGCCGCCTTCGAAGGAGAAGGGCTTGGTCACCACGCCGATCGTCAACGAGCCCAGCTCCCTGGCCGCCTGAGCGACGATCGGTGCGCCGCCGGTCCCGGTCCCGCCGCCCATCCCGGCGGTGACGAAGACCATGTCGGCGCCCTCGAGCGATTCCATGAGGTCCTCTTTGCTCTCGTCGGCCGCCTGACGGCCGATCTCGGGATCGCCTCCGGCGCCCAATCCTTTGGTGATCTTGCTGCCGATGTGGATTTTCTTGTCGGCGTTGCTCATCGCCAGAGCCTGGGCGTCGGTGTTGATGGCGATGAACTCCACTCCCCGCAGCCCCGCGCTGATCATCCGGTTGACGGCGTTGCTGCCGCCGCCTCCTACGCCGACCACCTTGATCGCCGCGTACCGGCGGAGATCCCGATCACCATGCGCCATGGACGAATCCCCCTTTAGCTGCTGCGTTGCGCTCCCGACCGCTGCTCCGTTGCGTCCCTACGCGCCCGAAACCATCTCCCGCATCCAGCCCCGCATCCGCCCCCACAGACCGTTCCCGTTGGTGACGCGCATGGCGCGCGTGCCCTGGTGGCGGACGCCGTAGAGCACCAGCCCGACCCCCGTCGCATAGACGGGGCTGCCCACCGCGTCGGTCAGCCCGCCGATCTGCTCCGGCAACCCCACCCGCGCGGGCAGCTCGAGCTTCTCGCTAGTGAACCGTGTGATGCCGCGCAGCAGCGCCGTACCGCCGGTGAGCACGATCCCCGCCGGCACGAGATGGGCGTAGCCGCTGCGGCGGATCTGCAGGCGCAGCATGTTGCAGATCTCCTGCAGCCGCGGCTCGATGATCTCACAGAGCACGCGGCGCGGGAGGATCCGCGGCTCACGGTCGCCGACGTTGAAGACTTCGATGAGCTCGCCCTCGCTCGTCTCTCCCGCCGTCGCGGCGCCGTAGCGCACCTTCAGCTTCTCCGCCTCCGCGACGGGCGTGCGCAGCCCGACGGCGATGTCGGAGGTGATGTGGTGGCCGCCGATCGGCAAGATCGCCGTGTGGGTCAGCCCGCCGGCGACGAAGACACCGATGGAGGTTGTTCCCCCGCCGATGTCCGCGATGACCACGCCGAGTTCCCGTTCGGCGGATGACAGCGCCGCCTCCGCGGAGGCGAGCGGTTCGAGGACCACTTCTTCCACCTCGAGGCCCGCCCGCTGGACGCACTTCAGGAGATTGGCCAGCACCGTGCTCGTGCCGGTGACGATGTGTGCCTCAACCTCCAACCGCGCCCCGTACATCCCCACGGGATTCCGAACGCCGTCGTGGCCGTCGACGACGAACCCGCGGGGGAGCAGATGGACGATCTCACGGTCGCTCGCCGGCAGCGCCGCCATCCGCGCCGCCTCGATCACGCGTTCCACGTCGGGAGGATTGATCTCGTGGTCGCCGCGGCTGATCGCCACGACGCCCCGCGAGTTCGTGCTCCCGATGTGCTCACCCGAGACGCTCGCATAGAGGCTGTCGACCTTCACCCCCGCCATCCGTTCGGCGCGATCCACCGCTTCAACGATCGCCTGCGTCGTCGCATCGATATCGACGACGACCCCCTTGCGGATTCCGGAACTGGGGACCAACCCTACCCCGGCGATCTGGACGTCGTCGCCGTCTTCGCCTTCCCCAACGACGGCGCAGACCTTGGTCGTCCCGATGTCGAGTCCGACGATGTGGCCCTTGCGCGACATGATGCTCACCAGCTTCGTGGCGGCTCTGCGGCCGGCGGGTGCCCCACAGCACCCCAGATATGGTGGGAGATGAGCAGCTTTTCCCCTATATCTTGTAGCAACATTCTAGCGGCCACCTGCTTCTCCTGCCGCAGGGCCGGGCGCCGGCTTCATCACCACATTACCGGCGAACCGCAGGTCGAGATACTCCACGACGAACCCTCGGGTGCGAACGGCGGCCAGGATTTCCGGCATCAGCGCTGCGCGCTCTTCGAGTCCCCGCAACGGTCCAAGGCGCACCGCGATGCCGTCCGGTGTGAAGAGCACCAGGTCGCCCAACGACTCGACACGGAGGCGTGTACCGGGCACGACTACGCCGGCAGGAAGGCGGCCGAGGGCTGCCAGCGCGCGCTCGACTCCGCCGACGGGCAGCCGGTCGCCGAGACGCGCCCATTGAGGCGCGAACCCGGCCGCAGAGACCACCGGCAGCGTGCCCGCGGACGGGCGGTCGTCGATCACGACGCCCGAGCGGTCGAGGATGAGGTATCGCCCCTCGAACAGGAACGCGGCATACGGGATCCGTTCGGCGACGCGGATGACGATCTGGCCGCCCCTGCCAACGCGGACGGCGGCGCGGGCGATCCGCGGATGGCGCCGCACGCGCGCGACGATCTCTGACGCCGGAATGGAGAACAACCGATCCCCCCGCCGGAGTCCGGCCAGGGCGGCGACCTCGCCCGCTGGGATGTGCGCCGTACCTCGCACCTGCACCGACCGCACGACGAACAGGGACGAGGTCGGCAGCGTCGCCGCGGCGAGCGCCACGGCCATGATCGTGCCGAACCGCAGGAGGAGCAGGACGGAATTCAGCCGGGAGAGCGGAGGGAGGGGCTCTGCCGCGTGCGCGGCGGCCGGCTGGGGATGGGCAGCAGACGTTGCCATGGACAAGTGCGTCGGATGCGTCGTTGGATAGGTGCGACGAACCGCGTCGGGCTATTGCTCGATGTGCGCCGGAGATTCCCCCAGGAACTTGATCTCGGGCTCCAAAGCAACCCGGAACTTCTCCATGACCAGCGCAGACACCTTGTTCATCAATGCGACGACATCGGAAGCCGTCGCCCGGCCGCCGTTGAGGATATAGTTGGCGTGAAGGTCTGAGACACGGGCTCCGCCCACACTCATCCCCTTACCCCCGGCGAGGTCGACGAGACGCCCGGCGTGGTCGCCGGGAGGATTGCGGAACACGCAGCCGGAGCTGGGCGGTCCGATCGGCTGCGTCTCCCCCCGCTGCCGCAGCCAGGCTTCGGTGCGCGCGCGGACCTCCGCGGGATCGCCGCGGACGAGCCGCAGCGTAGCCTCGGCGACGACGCACGGGCGCCCCTGGAGCGCGCTCGTCCGGTAGGCGAACCCCAACTCCCCGGCCGGCGTGAGGTGCTCTCCTTCCGGGGCGATGATCCGCGCCTCGCGTACGACCTCGGCCATGGCATGTCCATGCGCCCCGGCATTCATCACGACCGCTCCGCCGATCGACGCGGGGATCCCCGCGGAGAATTCCAGCCCGGCCAGTCCCCGCGCCGCGCAGAGTTTCGCCAGCGCCGGCAGTCCGGCTCCCGCCTCCGCGACGACCGTTTCCCCCTCGATGCGAACGCGGTCCACACCCTTGCCGATCTTCAGCACCACGCCCCGGACGCCCAGGTCGGAGATCAGCACGTTGCTCCCAGCGCCCAGCACGGTGAACGGGATCCGGTCCCGGAACAGGTAGAGGGCCGCCGCGCGCAGTTCGTCGATCGACCGCGGCTGAACGAGCACGTCGGCGGGTCCGCCGATCCGGAAGCTCACGTGGCGGCGCAGCGGCTCGCCGACCCGCACGTCGCGGCAATGATGACGCAGCCCCTCGGCGACCCCGACCGTATCTGTGGCCACCGCTCTCCCCTCTACTCCCCCTGCGGAGCCGCCGCCGCGGGCACGATCCCGTCCTCGCTGCGGGCGGACCCGTCCCGCTGCCGCAGCGCGGCGACGAGGGCGTCGGCCACCCGCCCGATGTCCCCCGCCCCAAGCGTGAGGACGAGATCCCCGGGCTGTAGGCGCGGGGCGAGATGATCCACGATCGACGACATATCCTCGATGAACGTCAACGGATGATGCTCGCGCACCGCGTCCACGATGAGCGCGGCCGTGACGCCGGGGATCGGCGTCTCATCGGCGGGATAGATCTCGGTGATGATGAGCTCGTCGGCGTCATCGAACGCCTGCGCGAACCGCCGGTGCGTGGTCTTCGTGCGCGAGTAGCGGTGCGGCTGGAACACCGCCACGACGCGCCGTGCGGGCCAGCACTCCTTCGCGGCGCGGAGCACCGCGGCGATCTTGATGGGATTGTGCGCGTAGTCGTCGACGACCATGATCCCCTCGATCTCTCCGCGCACGTCGAACCGGCGGTGGACGCCGCAGAACGTGCCCAGGCCCCGCGCCACGTCCTCGAACCGCATCCCGAGCTCGAGCGCCACGGCGGTCGCGGCCAGGGCGTTGCGCACGTTGTACCGCCCGGGGACGGGGAGGACCACCGTGCCCAGCGCCCGGCCGGCACGGCGCACAGTGCAGCGCGTCACGGCGCCTTCCATCTGGTGGATCGTCGCGGTGAACTCGGCCCCCGCCGCAAGCCCGAACGTCAGCGCGCGTCCGGTGACGCGCGGCAGGAGATCGCGCACGTATCGGTGATCGGTGCACAGTACGGCGAAGCCGTCGGCCGGGAGCGCGCCGAGAAACTGCGTGAACGTCTCCAGCAGCCGCTCCATAGTGCGGTAGTGGTCCCGGTGGTCGGTGATGTCGAGACTGGTGACGACCGCGGCGTGCGGGCGGACGTAGAGCAGCGAGCCGTCGGACTCGTCGACCTCGGCGACGACGTGCCGGCCCGCTCCGATGCGCACGTTCCCGCCGAGGTCCTCCACGTCACCCCCGATGAGTGCGGTGGGATCCAGCCCGCCCTGGGCCAGCACGTGCGACGTCATCGCCGTCGTGGTCGTCTTCCCGTGGGTGCCGACGACGGCGATACCGGTTCCGCCGGCCATGATCTGCCCCAGCAGTTGCGCCCGGTGGAGCACCGGGATGCCGCGGTACCGGGCGGCGACGAGCTCGACGTTGAGGTCAGGAACGGCGCGGGAGGCGACGACCACATCGGCGGAGGCGACATGTGCGCCGTCGTGGCCGGTGTAGACGGTCGCCCCCAGCGACTCCAAGCGCCGCGTGGTTTCAGACGGACGAAGGTCACTGCCGCTCACGTGGTAGCCGCGGGCCAGGAGCACGTGCGCGACGGCGCTCATTCCTGCGCCGCCGATCCCGATGAAGTGGACTCTCGACGATCTCTCGATCACATCGGCTCCTCGCCCGCGGCCGAAGCCAGGAGCGCCGCCACGCGGTCCGCGGCCTCCGGCCTCCCGACCTTCCGGCTCGCGACGGCCATCGCACCTATCGCGGCCGGATCATTGCGCAGCCGATTGATCAGCCCGGCCAGGCGCTCCCCGCTCAACTCCCGATCGAGCATGACGACGGCGGCCCCGGCGCGCTCGTGCCGCCTCGCGTTCGCCTCTTGATGGCCCTCCGCCGCGAACGGATACGGCACGACGATGGACGGTAGGCCCCAGGCCGTCACCTCCGCCAGCGTCGACGCGCCTGCGCGGCAGACGACGAGGTCGGCGCACGCGTACGCGTCGGCGACATCCTCAATATACCCGACGACGACATACCTCAGTGCACCGAGGGAGCCGACGCGATTCCGCACGGAGGGTTCATGGGCGGGCCCAGCCTGGTGCAGCACCTGCACGCCGAGGGGGTTCTCCAGGTGCGGCGCGGCCTCGACCATCGCGTCGTTGAGCGTCCGCGCCCCCTGGCTGCCGCCCAGGACGAGGATCGTCGCACGGGCCGGATCCAACCCGAACCGCTGCAGCCCCCGGTCGCGTGCGCCGCCCAGCACGCGATCACGGTCGATCGGCACGCCCGTGACGACGGCCTTCGGACCGAAGAACCGTGTCGCGGACTCGTCCGGGACGGAGACGGCCCGGGCCGCTCTGCGCAGCAGTCGATTGGTGACGCCGGGGTAGAGGTTCTGCTCCTGGAGGACGAGCGGGATACGCAACACCACCGCCGCGGCCCCGACGGGCGCGGCCGCGTACCCGCCCGTGGAAAGCACCACCGCGGGCCGGAACGTCAGGAGGTACCGTGCCGCCTGGATCGTCCCGACGGCGGCGGCGCCGAGGGCCACCGGAATCTTCCACGAGATCCGGCGGCTGAGTTGCCGCGCCGCGATGCGCCGGAACGGCCATCCTGCCTCGGGAATGATGCGCGACTCGATGCCGCCGGCGCCGATGAAGAGCACCTCGGTCGATGGCACGCGGGCCCGGAGTGCCTGCGCCACGGCCAGCGCGGGATAGACGTGCCCTCCCGTCCCTCCGCAGGCGATCGCCACACGCATCAGGTAGCCCGCGCCCCCGCGGGCGGGCGCTTGGCAGGCTGATCCGCGCGGGGCTGGGCCGCCTCATCTTCCGCCGGGCCCCGTGCGTACTGCGAGATGTTGAGGAGCATGCCCGACGCGATCATGGTGAAGAGCAGTGATGACCCCCCGAAGCTGAGGAACGGCAGCGGGACGCCTGTGATCGGGAGCACGCCGGTGGTCACCCCGATGTTGAGCACGGCCTGGATCACGATCATCGTCGTGATCCCCGAGGCGAGGAGCGAACCGAACTGGTCGGGGGCCCGCCGGGCAATCCGGAACCCACGGTAGGCGAACAGCGCGAACAGCACGATGACCGCCGCGGTCCCCAGCAGTCCCAACTCCTCGCCCAGGATCGAGAAGATGAAGTCGGTATGTCGCTCCGGCAGGTAGAAGAACTTCTGCCGGCTGTTGCCCAGGCCCACGCCGAAGATCCCTCCCGACCCGAGCGCCAGCAGCGACTGGATGATGTGAAAACCGGCGCCCTGCGGATCTTTCCAGGGATCGAGGAATGCCAGCAGCCGCCGGCGCCGGTACTCCTCTCCGAGGATAGCGAGCACGAGGCCGGGCATGCCGACGATGAACATCCCGGCCAGGTGTGCGATCCGGGCGCCGGAGACGAACAACATGACGATCAGGACCAGCCCGATGAGCATCGCCGATCCCAGATCAGGTTGAGCAAGGATGAGCCCGAAGATGAGCCCCGTGATCAGCAGCGGCGGCACGATCCCGCGGCGAAAGTCCTGGAGCTCCGACCCGCGGTTGGCCAGGAAGTTCGCGAGGTAGAGCGCCATGGCGAGCTTCGCCGCCTCGGCGGGCTGGAACGAGAACGGCCCTCCGAAGGCCAGCCACCGCCGGGCACCCCCGGCGACCCGGCCGATCCCCGGGTGAAGGACGAGTCCCAGCGCCGCGATGGCGCAGAGGAGGATGAACGGCGTGAACCGGCGGAACGCGGCGTAGTGGATCCGCTGAGTGAGCAGCATCGCCGCGCCGCCGAGAGCGACCCAGATCAACTGCCGCTTGAGGAAGTAGGCGGCGTCACCGTACCGGTCGGCGGCAACGATGGAACTGGCGCTGTACACCATCACGACGCCGATCCCTGCCAGGATGATGATCGGCACGTAGAGCCAGAAATCAGGCGCGCGGGCTTTGAACCGGTCCATCAGTGGGCCGCCTGAACGAGGGCCACGAAGCGGTCACCCCGTTCCCGGTAGTCGCGAAACTGATCGAAACTCTCGCAGGCCGGGGAGAACAGCACCGACTCCCCGGGGCGGGTCAGGGAACGCGCGCGCGCGAAGGCGGCGTCCAGCGTTCCCAGATGCTCGACCGGAACGCGCAGCTCCGCGAGCGCATCCTCGAGCAGTCCCGCGGTCGTCCCGATGAGCAGCACGGCCCGCACCGGCGAACGCCCCAGGGCGTCGCGGAGCGGAGCAAAATCGTCCACCCGCGCCTTCGGACGGGCGCCGCCGGCGATAAGCACGAACGGCCCCTCCATTTCCCCCACCGCCGCGGCGGCAGCCGCAGGATTCGTCGCCAGCGAGTCCTCGATGTAGCGGACCCCGGCGACCTCGCCGACGACGCGGGACCGGTACGGCAGCCCTCGAAACTCCGCCAGCGCCTCGACCATCGCCGGCGCGGACGCCCCGGCGAGTGAGGCGGCGAGCAGCGCGGCGAGGGCGTTTTCGATGGCCCGTGCGCCGTGCTCGTGGAGCACGCTCAAAGGGATGATCACCTCGGCCCGCTCGCGCGCGATCACCACGCGGTCGCCGTCGAGGTAGACGCCGGGCCGGGGGGCCTCCGTCCGGCTGAAGAGGTAGGGGTGATGAGCGCGTGCGGCCATGGCCTGGGTGTACACGTTGTCCGCATTGAGCACGGCGAGATCATCCGGCTGCTGGTGCCGGATCAGCGTGTGCTTCACCTCGACGTAGGCCTCCATCGTGCCGTGGTCGTCGAGGTGATGCGGGGCGATGTTCGTGATGACGCCGATGTGCGGGCTGTAGGGCAGTCCGACGAGCTGGCGGTTGCTGATCTCGAGCACGAGCCAGTCGCCGGGAGTGAGCGCATCAGCGTAATACAGCATGGGCACGTGGGAGCGGTCGTTGCCTGAGAAGAAGGCGCGGTGTCCGCTGCGGAGGAGCATCTGGTGGATCAGGTAAGCAACGGTGAATTTGCCGTTCGTGCCGGTGACGCCGATGATCGGACAGGGCGCGCACTCGAAGAACAGGTGCATCATCGAGCTGAGCGGCCGCCCCCGGTCTCGGAGCACGCGCACCGGCTCATTCGCCGCATGCCTGAACCAGGACTGGGGGACGAAGATGACATCGGCGTCCTCGATGTCGCGCAGGTAGGCCCCGCCGGTGTGCATCGTGATGGGGTATGACCGGAGCCGCTCCAGTGCGGCGCGGCGCTCCTCCGGGGTGAGCCACTGGTGCGTCCGTTCGAACTCCGCGGCAAACTCCGCGCCGGCATGGAGATCGTGCGCGGTGATCGTCGTGATGCCGGAGCGCATGAGGACATCGATCACTGACGAACCCTCCGTGCCCGCCGCGCCGAGGACGTGGAGGCGCTTGCCGCCGTAGCGCTCTGCGATGGGCCGCGGGCGGGCGCCGGCCATCAGAACACCACCGTGAGCCCAAACAGCGCCGCGAACCCCGCCAGCAGCCAGAAACGCGTCACCGTCTGGGTCTCGGTCCACCCGGCGAGTTCGAAGTGGTGGTGGATCGGGGTCATCCGGAACAACCGCCTCCCGCCCGTGCTCTTGAAGTACGCGACCTGCAGGAGCACGGACGCTCCCTCGAGGACGAAGACCAGCCCGACGATGACCAGGGTGAGCTCGGTCTTAGTGATGATAGCGAGGGCGGCGAGGACCGCGCCCAGCGCGTTGCTGCCGACGTCGCCCATGATCACTTGAGCGGGATGCGCGTTGAACCAGACGAAGCCCAGGCAGCTCCCGGCGACCGCGGCGGCAAGCACCGCCATCTCGGGCTGACCGACCCGTAAGGCGATCGCGGCGTATGCGCCGGCGGCGATCCCGACCGTGCCGCCGGCCAGTCCGTCCAGGCCATCGGTGAGGTTCACGGCGTTGGCGAAGAACACGACGTAGAGGATGGCGAAAACGACGTACCCCCAGCCGAGATCGAGACGGCCGTAGTATGGCAAGATCAACGCCGTCCCGAGATCCGGCCGGCGCGCCACGTAGAGCGCGGCAAGCACGGCGAGTGGAATCTGCACGGCCAGGCGCTCCCGGGCCCGGAGCCCGAGGTTCCGGCCATGCCGGATCCCCAGCAGGTCGTCCGCCGCGCCGACGGCCCCGTAGCCGAGCATGATGAGCACGGCAAGTCCCGCACCGATCGGGAGGCCCTGCAACGTCAACACGGCGGTGATGGTCGCGGCGAGCACGATGAACACGCCGCCCATCGTCGGCGTCCCGGCCTTCGTCTGATGCCGCGCCGGCGCTTCCTCGCGGATGGCTTTCCGGGCGCCAGCCTGACGCAGGAACGGGATCCCAACGCGCCCCGCGATGAGCATGAGAAGCGCAGCAAGTGAAGCGGCAAAGGCAACGCGCTCGATCATGATCGGATTTGGTCGGGCGACTGTAGATCCTCGCGCAACGTATCGACGACCCGCTCCATCGCCACGACGCGAGACCCTTTGATGAGGACGACGTCGCCGGGATGGATGATCCTCCGCAGACGTGCCGCCGCCTCGGGCGCATCCGGCTCGAGATACACGACCGCGCCGGTGGCGGCCTCCCGCGCCCCGGCGGCGAGTTCCGCGGCATCCGCCCCACCGGCGATGATGAGGACGGCGCCCACAGATGCAGCCTCCCGGCCCGCCGCCCGGTGCAACGCTGCGCTCTGCCCGCCGAGCTCCTTCATTTCCCCCAGCACGACGATCCGGCGGCGGCCGCCCGCCACGTGTCGGAGGACCTCGAACGCGGCGGTCATGGAGGCAGGACTGGCGTTGTACGCGTCGTTGATGACCAGGATGTCCCTGAGACGCAGCGGCTGCAGACGCATCTTCGGAGGCGTCAATCCGGCGAGCCTGGCGGCGACCTCTTCGACTCCCACGCTCATTACCTGAGCCACCGCCGCCGCGGCGAGCGCGTTGCGTACGCTGTGGACGCCCCAAGACTTGAGGCTGACCTCTCCCATCCCGTCTCCACGGACGAGCCGGAAGCGCATCCCGTCGTCGGTGAAGGTGACGCCGTCGGCGCGCACGTCGGCAGAGGCGATCAGGCCAAACGTCAGCACCGGGACCGGGGAGCGGTCACGCAGGCGCAGCACCCAGTCGTCCTCGGCATTGAGCACGGCCGTCCCGCGCCGGGGGAGGCCTTCGATCAACTCGCCCTTCGCCCGGGCGACGTTCTCGATGCTGCCGAGCAGCTCGAGATGTGATTCCCCGATATTTGTCACAACGCCGATCTCGGGCCGTGCGATGCGGACCAGGTCGGCGATCTGCCCCACCCCGCGCATCGCCATCTCCAGCACCGCCACGCCGGTGCGGTCATCGAGACCAAGGATCGTGAGCGGCACGCCGATCTCGGCGTTCCAGTCATCGCGGGTGCGCGCCACCCGATACGTCCCTTCAAGCACGGCGGCGCACATGGCCGCCGTGGCCGTCTTACCGACGCTTCCCGTCACTCCGACAACGCGGACCCTCAGCGTCCGCCGGTAGAACGCGGCGAGATCACCCAGCGCCGGAAGCGTCTCCGAGACCTCGATGAGCGGACCCGCTCGGGCTCTCCGCTCAGGCCCCGGCGAGGTATGCCGTGAGATCAGAGCGGCGGCAGCGCCCCGGGCGAACGCGTCGGCGATGAAGTCATGTCCGTCGCGCTGCGGTCCGCGCAACGCGACGAATAGATCACCCGGTCGCAGGAGGCGCGTGTCCGTTGAGATGCCTGTGATCGGGACCGCCTGCGACGGCGCCCCGCCCTCGAGGCGCCCGCCCGTCGCCCGGATCACGTCATCGAGGGTGAGCCGCATCGCCGTCATCCAGACCGGGCACGCAGCGCTTCGCGTGCAACTTGCCGGTCGTCGAAGGGATATCTAGTCCCCTGGATCTCCTGGTACGGCTCGTGGCCCTTGCCCGCGATGATGATGAAGTCGCCGGGCCTGGCAGTCCCCACAGCCCGCGCGATCGCGAGGCGCCGGTCGGGTTCGACCTCGACGTGCGCCCGTCCACCGCCCATCCCGGCTACGATCTCGGCGATGATGGCTGCGGGATCTTCGGTGCGGGGATTATCGGAGGTCACGACGGCGACATCGGCCAGGGCGGCGACGATGCTCCCCATGATCGGGCGCTTCGTCCGGTCCCGGTCACCGCCCGCCCCGAAGACGACGATCGTCCGGCCCTGCACGAAGTCCTTGGCCGTGCGGATGACGTTGTCCAGACCGTCCGGTGTATGGGCGTAGTCCACGACGACACCGAATCCCTGCCCTTCGTCCACCGCCTCGAACCGGCCAGGCACGCCGCGGAACGCCGTGAGGACGTTAGAGATGACACCCAGCGGGATGCCGTAGTGCTGGGCCACGGCCGCCGCGGCCAGCGCGTTCGAGACGTTGAACCGTCCGTGGAGCGGGGTGACGACGGGCACCGATCCGCGCGGCGTCCGCAGCGTATACTCGCTTCCGCCGAGGTGAAGGCGGACTCCGGACGCGGTGATGTCGGCCGGCTGCTCCATCCCATAGGTCAGGACGGGTGCCCGGCTGGATGCGGCCATGGCCGGACCGCTCGCATCGTCGGCATTGACGATCGAGATCCCCGCCGGGGAGACCATCTCAAACAGCCGCCGCTTGGCGTCCCGGTACGCCTCGAAGCTGTGGTGAAAGTCGAGGTGATCCTGTGTCAGGTTCGTGAAGACCGCTGCGGCGAAGCGCGTCCCATCCACGCGGTGCAGCGCCAAGGCGTGCGAGGCCACCTCCACTACCGCGTGGCCGAGTCCGGCGTCGACCATCCGGCGCAGGATCCGCTGCAGGTCGACGGCTTCGGGAGTCGTCCGATCAAGCGCCACGGCAGCGCCCGCGATGCGTGCCCCCATCGTGCCGACGATCCCGCAGGGCTTGCCGCCCGCGGCCAGCATCGCCTCGATGAGATACGCGGTCGTACCCTTCCCGTTCGTGCCCGTCACTCCGATGACGTCAAGGGACTGCGAGGGGAACCCAAAGAATGCGGCGCTGAGGTGCGCCAGCGCTACTCGGGAGTCGCCGACGAGCACGCGCGTCACGGCCTGGGGCAGCGGGATCTCGCGCTCGAGGACCACGGCGGCCGCCCCCCTCGCCGCGGCCTCCGCGGCAAATGTGTGTCCATCGTGCCGGAAGCCGCGCACCGCGACGAACACCGCGCCGGGTCTCACCGCGTCGTGGTGCGCGGCGATGGTCGTGACCTCGCGATCCAGATCACCGGTGGTGACGGCTTTCGGAAGCGCTGTGAGCAGTCGATCGAGGCGCATCACGATGGTCTCAACGGTCATTATATGTCCGCACCGGGGATCATGGCCGGCGCAGCGGGGCGGTCGGAGGAATGCGCAGGTACCAGAGGACCTGGGCGGCGATCTCCCTGAACACCGGCGCGGCGACTTCCCCTCCGAAGTACACTCCCAACGGCTCATCCAGGATCACAAGCACGGCGAGGGCGGGGTCGCGTGCCGGTGCGATCCCGAGAAACGAAGCGACGTACCGGCCCGGATCGTAGCCGCCCGAGGCTCCGGGCTTCTGCGCCGTGCCGGTCTTGCCCGCGACCTCGTACCCATCGATCGCGGCGA
>DATDEG010000004.1:0-11668 GCA_036523465.1 bacterium | reverse complement strand
GTCCCTCCACACCTCCCTCCGCGAGCCTAGGGCAGGGGTCGCTGTCGCGTATCCGAACTGCTAGTATGGGCATCGGTGCGCGCGCGGCAGTTCGGGGCACTTTGCAGCCGAGCGGCGGAGGGGGTGGAGATGGAGACGATCGGGCACCACTACATCGCGGAGGCCTCCGGCTGCACGCCGGAGATCATCGGGAAGGTCGAGAGCGTGGAGCAGATCCTCGTCCGTGCCGCGGAAGTTGCGGGCGTCCAAGTCTGGTCGATCTCCTTCCACCGGTTCAACCCCAACGGCGTGTCCGGCGTCGTCGTGATCTCGGAGTCGCACCTCTCCGTGCACACCTGGCCGGAGTACGGCTATGCCGCGCTCGACATCTTCACATGCGGGGACACGGCCAAGCCGGAAGAAGCCGTGGAGTGGGCGCTGCAGCAGTTCGGAGCGTCGAACGTCCACATCACGGAAGTCACACGGGGACTCGAAGAAGGCGACCGCGTGTTCTTCCACAGCATCGTGACGTGGGAGGAAGAGCTGCTCAAGCGCGCGGTGAACGGGAAGCAGCCGAAGCAGCCGAAGGGCCGCCGACGTCGGGCGGCCGCGCGGCCGAAAGTCTAGCCCCTTTCGACCAGCTCGCCCCGGGGCGAGTCGGATTCACTAAGGCGGGTCATCGAACACGACTCGGTCCGGACCGAGTGAGATTGACCCCCGCGAGTCAGATTTCTGAGTCAGACTTCTGAGTCAGATTTCTATGGAAACGTCGAGACTCGTCCGCGCCCTGCAGGAATCAGTCAGAGGTGAAGTCCGCTTCGACGTGTACTCCCGCACGCTCTACAGCACCGACGCGAGCATCTACCAGATCCTGCCGGTTGGGGTCGTCATCCCCCGCGACGAGGACGACATCGCCGCGACGCTCCGCGTGGCCCATGAACAGGGTATCCCGGTGCTGCCCCGCGGGGGCGGCACGAGCCTGGCCGGCCAGTCCATCGGGCGCGCGATCGTTCTGGACTGCTCGAAGTACATGGACCGCCTCCTCGAGCTCGATCCGTCCGGTCGCTCGGCCCGCATCCAGCCCGGCATCATCCAGGACGAGCTGAATCTCGCCGCCCACCCTCACGGCTTGCGTCTTGGGCCCGATACGGCGACGAGCAACCGCGCCACGCTGGGCGGGATGATGGGCAACAACTCCTCCGGGGCCCGTTCCATCCTCTATGGGAAGACGTCCGACCACGTCCAGGAACTGCGCGTCCTGCTCATCGACGGCACGGAGCTCAACCTGCGCCGGCCGACGCCGAAGACGGCCGGGACACCCTTGCCCCCCGCCGGGCGAGAAGCGGAGATCTACCAGACGGCGGCCCGCCTCGCGGTCGAGCACCGCGCCGAGATCGACCGGCGGTTTCCGAAGATCCTCAGGCGGGTGAGCGGATACAATCTCGACCTGCTGGCCGCCGATCCCACCGATCTCGTCGGGCTCCTGGTCGGGTCCGAGGGCACGCTCGGCATCATCACGGAAGCGCGCGTGGGACTGGTTCCCCGGCCGGCGCACGCCGCGCTGCTGGTCGTGCACTTTGCCGATCATCTCGCCTCGTTCGAAGCGGTGCCGCTCATCCTCGAGAGCGCTCCGTCGGCGGTGGAGCTCATCGACCGGATGGTGCTGGAGATGACCCGGGCGCAGCTGGAGTACGCGCGGCGGCTGACCTTTGTTCAGGGTGACCCCGAAGCGCTGCTCATCGTGGAGCTCTCCGGTGAGGATCCGGCCGCGCTCCGTGCCGGGATCGCCGACCTCGAGGCCCGTCTGCGTGCCGCCGGCCACGGGTACGCCTACGTCCCCGCGATGAGCGCCGCGGAGCAGGACAACATCTGGCGAGTGCGCAAAGCCGGGCAGGGCTTGCTCCAGGGGATCAAGGGCGACACCAAGCCCATCACCTTCGTTGAGGATACCGCCGTCTCCCCGGAGCGCCTCGCGGCCTACATGCGCCGTTTCCGCGCCCTCCTCGACGCACGCGGCGTGCGCGCGGCATTCTACGCGCACGCCAGCGTCGGGTGCATCCACGTCCGGCCGCTCATCAACCTAAAGGTCCGCCAGGACATCGAGACGATGAAGGCCATCGCCCGCGAGGTCGGCGAGCTCGTCATCGAGTTCGGGGGGACGATGAGCGGCGAGCACGGCGACGGCCTGGCGCGGTCGTGGTTCGTGGAACGGTTCTTCGGGCCGGTCCTCTACGGCGCATTCCGTGAGGTGAAGCGCGCGTTCGATCCGGCCGGACTGATGAATCCGGGCAAGATCGTCGATGGGCCGCCGATCGACGAAGCGCTGCGCTACGGGCCGGAATACCGGATGGTGCCGGTGACGACATACTTCGATTGGTCGAAGGACGGGGGCTTCGCCCCCGCGGTGGAGCTGTGCAGCGGGGTCGGAGCCTGCCGGAAGAAGATCGAGGGCACGATGTGCCCATCGTATATGGTCACCCGCGAGGAGGAGCACAGCACGCGCGGACGGGCCAACCTCCTGCGGGCCGTGCTCTCCGGCGCGCTGCCGCCTGCGGAGCTCACCGGCCGCCGTCTCTTCGACGCGCTCGACCTTTGCCTCGAGTGCAAGAGCTGCAAGGCGGAGTGCCCGGCCAACGTCGATATGGCGAAGCTCAAGTACGAGTTCCTCGCCGGCTACCACCGCGTGCATGGAACGACCCTGCGCACTCGGGCCTTCGGGAACTTCCGCGCCCTGGCTCGATGGGGAAGCGCCTCGGCGCCGCTGTCGACGTGGCTGTCGGAGACGCGGCCGGTGCGGTGGGCGCTGGACGTCGTCGGCGGCGTCGACCGTCGCCGCCGTCTCCCACCATTTGCTCCCCGGACGTTCCTGCAGTGGTGGAAATCCCGGCCGCGCGGGAGTGGGGGGGAGCAGGGCAATCGGCCGGCGCCTTCGCGCGGCACCGTGGCATTCTTCGCCGACACTTTTACCATCTACAACTATCCCGAGCTCGGACAGGCGGCGGTCCGGCTGCTCGAGGCGATCGGCTACGAGGTCGTGCTGGCAGAGGCCGGCTGCTGCGGACGGACGCTCATCAGCAAAGGATTGCTGGCCCAAGCCCAGCGCGACGCGCGGGCCAATGTCGCCGCGCTGCTCCCCCTGGCGGCCGCGGGAACGCCGATCGTCGGCCTGGAGCCGAGCTGCCTCCTCACGTTCCGCGACGAAGTTCCCGACCTCGTACCGGGGGACGACGCCCGAATGCTCGCCCGCCACGTCCTGCTCCTCGACGAGTTCCTCGCCGCCGAGCACGCGCGGTCCCCGTTGCCACTCGGGGACGCCCGAGGGCGCCGGGTGCTTCTGCACGGCCACTGCCATCAGAAGGCCCTGGCCGGGACCAGGACGGTTCATGATGTTCTGCGCGCCGCCGGCTACACCGTGGACGAGGTCGATTCCGGCTGCTGCGGCATGGCGGGCTCCTTCGGGTTCGAGCGCGAGCACTATGACCTCTCGATGGCCATCGGCGAGCGCCGTCTGCTGCCCGCCGTGCGAGCGTTGCCGTCCGATGTCCCCGTGGTCGCGATGGGCGTATCCTGCCGCCAGCAGATCGCGCACGGCACGGGCCGCGCAGCCCGGCATCTGGTCGAGCTGCTTGAGGACGGCTTGGCGAAAGGGCAGCCGGCGTGAGGACGGCGGTCCAGCGTGACCTTCCCGCGCGGGCGGCGGGGGCGGGAGATCCACGGACGCTCTGGGCGTCAACGTCGGCTCACTTCCTCAACGACTTCTACGTGGCATTCCTGGCGCCGCTGCTGCCCCTGGTGGTGCAGAAGTTCAACCTCTCCCTGGCCCTCGCCGGCTTCCTCGCGACGGTGCTCACGACGTCGGCGGCGATGTCGCAGCCGCTGTTCGGCGCGGTCGCGGACCGGATGCGCCGCCGCATCTTCGTCGTCGTCGGGCCGGCGCTGACCATCGCCGCGATGGGGCTTGTGGGGCTCGCTCCCACCTATCCGGTCCTTCTCATGCTCCTGCTCCTCGCTGGCACAGGGACGGCGTCGTTTCATCCCCAGGGGGCCAGCAGCGCAGGACAGGCCAGCGGGGCGAGGCTCGGCCGGGGACTGTCGCTGTTCGTCGCCGGCGGTGAGCTCGGCTACGCCATAGGCCCCCTCGTCATCGCTCTCATCGTGCAATCTCGTGGACTGGCCGCAACATGGATGGTCGCCATACCCGGCCTGGTCGCCTGCGTCCTCCTGTGGCGGTTCGTTCCCAGCCGCCGTGCCGTCACGCCAATGCCGGCCGCCGGGGGATTGCGCGCGGACCTGCGCGATGCCTTCGCGCCGCTGGTCGTGCTCTGGCTGATCGTCGTCCTGCGCAGCATCATCATCAGCAGCTATCAGACCTTCATCCCGCTGCTCTTGCAGCAGCGCGGCGGATCGATCGTCGCGGGCGGGTGGGCGGTGTTTCTGTTCGGCGGGATCGGTGCACTCGGGGGGATCAGCGGCGGCACGCTGTCCGACCGCTACGGGCGCCGCCGGATGCTCGCGCTCTCCTTGATCCTCGGCGTGCCGATGCTCTACGCATTCATCCGGACGAGCGGTCCGCTGGCCTACGTATTCCTGGCCGCGGGCGGAATCTCGGTCTATCTCTCCGCGGCGGTGACGATCGTCATGGCGCAGGAACTGCTGCCCCACCGGGCCAGCGTGGCGAGCAGCATCGTCATGGGCCTGGCCTGGGGAACGGCGGGGATCTCCCTGACGGCCGTCGGTGCGGCGGCGGACATGGTCGGCCTGGAAGGCGCGCTCACCTGGACGCTCACCCTTGCCGTCGTGGCGCTCGTCGCCATCGCGCGGCTGCCCGCGCGCACGGAACCGCAGCAGGCCACCGCGACCGCTTAGCCGCGGGCCGTCGTCCTGCATCCGGAACGCTTTGGGGGGACGCCGCGCGGCGTCCCCCCGAGATGCTGAGAGTTAGGCTTCCGGCTCGAACAGCTCGATGATGTTCCCGTCAGGGTCGGCGACCTGAGCGGTCCGGCCGCCCTCGACCGTGCGCGGCGCCGCGATCACTTTCGCGCCCCGCCGCTTGGCCTCGTTGAAGGTGACCTCGACGTCGGCCACCTGGAACGTGACCTGCGTCGTCGCCCCGGCGGGCGTCTGCCCGCGCGGCTTGATGGCGAGCACCGGTCCGTCGGTGCGGAACTCCACGGCCCGCTCCGATCTCGTGATGGCCGTCAGCCCGAGGACGTAGGAGTAGAAGGTGAACGACTTCTTCATGTCGGAGACGAGGATGGCCACCTGCAGAACCTGATCCAGCATTCCCGTGTGAGGGCTCACCTCCCGCTGCGCTCCCCGGTCATCTGTCGATCGGAGTCACGACGCACGTCGTCGTCCGTGTGACGCCGGGCACCTGCTGCATCCGCGAAACGATCAGGCGCCCGAGCGCGTCCATCGTCTGGGCCTCGACGAAGGCGATGATGTCGGTCGGCCCCGTCACCGCGTGGGCGGAGACGACACCCGGGATGCCCGTGATGTGCGCCAGCGCCTCTCCGGCCTGTCCCGGCATGGCCCGCACGAGCACGTATGCCTGTACGCTCACTGTTTCCACTCCCCCCGGCGCGCTCCTCCGAACCGGCGATCAGTACGAAACCGCGCCCTCCAGCAGATTGAGAACGAGCGTCTGCACGACACTGAGGAGGAGGATGGCCACGAGCGGGGAGAGATCCAGCCCTCCGAGCGGCGGCATGATGCGGCGGATCGGGGTGAGGATCGGCGACGTCGCGCGGAAGACGAAATCCACCGCCGGATGGTCCTGGGCCACGCCGGGCATCCAGCTCAGCACCATGCGGATGATCAGAAGGACATAGAAAGCCTGGAAGGCCAGCCTGATGAGCGCAATGACGTCCATGGCGCCGTTCCCGCCCTTCCCATTCCGCGGAAGCGTGCGGGTTCTCCTCCTCCACGAAAGTGAAAGGCCCGCCGGAGTTTCCGGCGGGCCTCATTGCGGCGTCGAGTGTGCGACTAGAGCGGAACGACGTTCGCGGCCTGCGGGCCCTTCTTGCCGTCGACGACATCGAACTGCACCTGCTGACCTTCCTGCAGGCTGCGGAAGCCGTCGGCCTGGATGGCGCTGTAATGGACGAAGACGTCCTTGCCACCCTCCACGGAGATGAAGCCGTAGCCCTTCTCCGCGTTGAACCACTTCACCGTACCGGTGACCATGTTGCGTGTTACTCCTTTCTTCCGAACGTACAGATAATGGCGTCTTGCGGCGTCTTACCTGTCGCCGGGCAGCGTAGCATGGCGATTGCGGCATTGTCAATGCGGTCCAGGCGTCCCGCCATCGCGACGCGGCCGCGGTCCCGTTGATGTGGGCCGGAGGATCACGACGGCGCCGTCCCATTGACGCATCCCGGCCACCGTGCTATATACAATCTCAACTGCATAGTCGCTCTTATCCAGAGTGGGTGAGGGACGGGCCCGATGACCCCCGGCAACCTGGCCGAGCCAGGTGCCAACTCCTGCGGACCAATTCCGAGAGATAAGAGAGGGATCGCGCCCCTCCAGGAATTGGAGGGGTGTTTGTTTTCTGGAGGTGGCCGTGGTTAGGGTTCGCGTCCCGGCGACGATTGCCAATCTCGGTCCGGTGTTCGACGCTCTGGGCATCGCCGTCTCACTCTACAACACGGTCGAGCTCGTCCCATCCTCCGAGACACGCGTCGAGGTCCACGGTGAAGGGGAGGGCCGCCTGCCCGATGACGCGCGCAACCTCGTCCACCGCGCCGCTGCGGTCGTCGCCGCGGAATGCGGCCGCCCGGCGGTGTTCCAGATCCGCTGCCGGAACGACATCCCGCTGGCGCGGGGGCTGGGTAGCAGCGCGGCCGCGATCGTCGGTGGAGTGGTCGCGGCGAACGTGGCGTTCGACCGGCCATTGGACGATGGTGTCTTGCTCCGGCTGGCTGTGAGCATGGAAGGTCATCCAGACAACGTGGCCCCTGCGCTCCTCGGCGGCGCTGTGGTGTGCGGACTCTCTGCGGGAGACGTCGTGACCGCGCGCCTGACCCCAGCGTGGACGGCGGCATTCGTCATCGCCGTCCCTTCGTTTACGCTCTCCACCGAAGAGGCACGCCGCCGCCTGCCCTTGTCCGTCCCGTTTTCCGATGCGGCGGGCAACGTAGCACGGACGGCTGCTCTGGTGGTGTCGCTTCTCACCGGGCGGACAGACCTGCTCGGCTACGCGATGGGGGATGCCCTGCATCAGCCGTATCGAAGCGCCCTCATCCCCGGGATGGAGAGTGTGTTCCGGGCCGCACGCAGGGCGGGCGCGTACGGCGCCGCACTCGCCGGCTCAGGTCCGTCGATCCTCGCCCTGGCGCCGCCGGACCGTGCCGAGGCGGTGGGAGAGGCCATGATCCAGGGATTTCGAGACGGCGGAGCATCCGCTCGTGCGCTCACGCTGCGCGTCGATGAGACCGGGGCGGCGGTGACTGAGGAGGAGTGAGATGGCGGCGGACACCTTGCGGTGCCGGGAGTGCGGGACCACGTACCAGGCGGACGCGATCTATGTCTGCGAGCGTTGCTTCGGCCCCCTCGAGGTCGTGTACGACTACGAGGGGCTTGCCGCGCAGCCGCTGCGAGACTCCTTCGCCGCGGGCCCGCGCTCGATGTGGCGGTATCAGCCGCTGCTGCCCGTCGATCACGTCCCGGAGATCGACCTGCAGCCCGGATGGTCGCCGCTGCAGCATGCCGTCCGGCTCGGCGAGCGGTTCGGACTCCGCCAGCTGTACCTCAAGAACGATTCGGTGAATCCGACATGGTCGTTCAAGGACCGCGTCGTCGGAATCGGGATCGCCGCGGCGCGCCGCTTCGGTTTCGAAGTTGTGGCCTGCGCGTCGACCGGGAATCTCGCCAACGCCGTCGCCGCGCATGCCGCGCGGGCAGGGCTGCGGGCCGTGGTCTTCATCCCGCGGGGGTTGGAGCGAGGGAAGGTCGTGGCCAGCGGCGCCTACGCCCCAACGCTTGTCGAGGTGGATGGGACGTATGACGACGTGAACCGTTTGTGCGCGGAGATCGCCGAAGAGCATCGCTGGGCGTTCGTCAACGTGAACCTCCGCCCGTACTACTCCGAGGGGGGAAAGACGCTCGGCTTCGAGGTGGCCGAGCAGCTCGGCTGGCGGGCGCCCGATCACGTCGTCATCCCCGTTGCATCCGGGAGCCTCTTCGTGAAGATCCACAAGGGTCTGCACGAGCTCCAGCGCGTCGGTGTGCTGTCCGATGTGATGACCGCTGTCCACGGTGCGCAGGCCGCCGGTTCGGGTCCCGTGGCCGCCGCGTTTGCCGCGGGCACGGATCAGATCACTCCGGTCCGGCCGGAGACCATCGCCCGGTCGCTGGCCATCGGGAATCCTGCCGACGGCCGGTACGTGCTGCGGATCGCACGCGACACCGGGGGGTCCGTCCTCGCCGTCTCCGATGCGGAGATCGTCGAGGGGATCATCCTCCTCGCCGAGACGGAAGGGATCTTCACCGAGACGGCAGGCGGGGTGACCGTCGCCGTGCTGCGCGCGCTGGCCGCCCGCGGGACCTTCGGGCCCGATGAGATTGTTATTGCCTACATCACGGGGACGGGCTTGAAGACGATCGAGGCGATGGACGGCGCACTGGCACCGGTCGTCGGCATCAGGCCGAGCCTGCGCGAGTTCGAGCGTCAGGTGCTCGACCGCGTGCTCGCATGAATCCATGTGCGCGCGCCTGGGATGAGAAGGCTGCGCGGGTTTGTCCCGCTATCGCGGGGAGGCAAGGAGGGATTGAATTGGCACAGGTCAGGATTCCCGCTCCGCTGCGAGCCCTGACGAACAACACGCGCGTCGTCCAAGCCTCGGGTGCCACTCTGGGGGACGTCGTCGAGGACCTCGAGCGGCAGTTTCCCGGAATCCGCGCGCGCATCGTCGACGGTGAGGGCTCCGTGCACGCGTTCGTCAACATCTTCGTCAACGACGAGGACATCCGGTTCCTGCAGGGACTGGCCACCCCGCTGACCGAGCAGGCGGATGTCTCGATCATTCCGGCCATGGCCGGAGGTCTGTTCGCGGAGGGGGGCTGGGCGGGGACGCCGCGCGTGCGTCCCCCTCAGCGATAGACGTAGATCGTAGTTGGTCACGGCGGCCAACTGGGAAACACCCCCGCGTAGGGCGAAACACAGCGGCGTGGCAGTCTCCAAGACGGAGGCCCGCCGGCGGGTGGCCAAACTCCGGCAGGCCATCGAGCAGCACAACTACCGGTACTACATCCTCGACGCCCCCGAGATCACCGACGCAGAGTTCGATGAGCTGACGCGGGAGCTGCGCGACCTGGAGGCGCAGTACCCGGATCTCGTCACACCCGACTCACCGACGCAGCGGGTCGGGATCGCTCCGGCCGAGGCCTTCGTCCCGGTCCGCCACCGCCGGGCGATGCTCAGCCTGGATAACGTCTTCTCCGATGAGGAGCTGCAGGCGTGGGGGGCGCGGGTCGAGCGTACGCTCGGGGGGCGTGAGGTGGACTTCGTCTGCGAGCTGAAGATCGACGGGGCGGCGGTTTCGCTCACGTATGAGGACGGCCGCTTCGTGCGCGGGGCAACGCGCGGGGACGGCGAGCAGGGCGAGGACGTCACCGCGAACCTGCGCACGATCAAGAGCATCCCGCTGCGTCTCCAAGTGCCCCGGCCGCCGGCGCCGCTCGAGGTGCGCGGAGAAGTGCATCTCTCGCGTGCCGCGTTCGAGTCGATCAATGCGGAGCGTGAGGCCGCGCACCAGCCGCGGTTTGCCAATCCCCGCAACGCTGCGGCCGGATCGCTGCGACAGCTCGATCCGCGGATCACCGCCTCGCGTCCGCTGGATATCTTCGTCTACGGCCTGGGCGCCGCCGCGTTGCGCCTGCACAGGCACGACGAGGCCTTGGCCTGGCTGCGGCAGGCGGGGTTCAAGATCAACCCGGAGACGGTGGTCGTCCATTCGCTGCGCGACGTTGCGGGACGGGCCGCGGCATGGGCGGCGCGCCGCCACGAGCTTCCCTATGAGGTCGACGGCGTGGTCGTGAAGGTGAACGACTACGGGCAGCAGGCTGAGCTCGGGACCACCAGCCACGCGCCCCGCTGGGCCGTCGCCTACAAGTTCCCCGCCGAGCAGGCCACGACGGTGGTGCGCGGCATCGAGGTTTACGTCGGACGCACCGGCGCGCTCACCCCGGTCGCCGCGCTGGAGCCGGTGCGGGTCTCCGGCGTCACCGTGACCAGTGCGACCCTGCACAACGAGGACGAAGTCCGCCGCAAGGATGTCCGCATCGGCGATACCGTGGTCGTCCAGCGTGCCGGGGAAGTCATCCCGGAGATCGTCCGTCCGTTGGTGGATCGCCGGACCGGAGCAGAGCGGCAGTGGACGATGCCGGACCGGTGCCCGGCGTGCGGGTCGACCGTCGTGCGGCCCGAAGGCGAAGTTGTGGCGCGCTGCGTGAACGCCTCCTGCCCCGCCCAGGTACTCGGCCGGCTGATCCATTTCTGTTCCCGCGGCGCGATGAACATCGACCGCCTGGGGCCGAAGCTCCTCATGCAGCTCCTCGCCCAGCGCCTCATCGCCGGACCCGACGATCTCTACAAGCTGAGCAAGGACCCGCTCGCCGCCCTCGAACGGATGGGGGAGCGGTCCGCGCAGAACGTGCTGAACTCTATCGATGGGGGCAGGCGCACCACCCTGGCCCGCCTGCTCTACGCGCTGGGTATCCGGCATGTCGGCGGGCACATCGCCGAACTGCTGGCCGCGCGGTTCGGCAGCATCGAGGCGATCATGGCCGCGCCGTTCGGAGAGGTCCGGGATGTCGAGGGCGTCGGTCCGGTGATCGCCGAGAGCGTTCACCTGTTCTTCCAGCAGCCGCCGAACGTGCGCCTCGTCCGGAACCTGCTGGCGCGCGGCGTCCGGATGGCGGCGCCACAGATGACCACCGGGGTGCTGGCCGGGCGCCAGGTCGTCATCACCGGGACGTTGGAGAAGTTCTCCCGGATCCAGGCCGAACAGCTCGTGCGCGACCATGGGGGGACCGTCGGCGGCAGCGTGTCGAAGAAGACGGACCTGCTCGTCGTCGGCAGCGACCCGGGGTCGAAGTTGGAGAGGGCGGAGAAGCTGAAGGTGAAGACGATTACGGAGGCAGAGTTCGTGGAACTCCTGCATGCCGGCGGCGCGCAGCCATGACCACCTGGCGGCACGGCACGCTGCTCGTCGTCGCGCTGATCGCCGTGGTGACACTCGGGCTCCAGGGATGCCGCCGGGCTCCCCGGGTAACAGAGGTGTCTGTCTTCTTCACCCGCGCCGAAGGCACCGCCTTCACGGTCGCAGCCGTGCACCGTCACGCGGCGGGCACTGGCATGACCGACCGATTGCGCGGGGCGTTCGAGGCCCTGCTCGCCGGCCCGACGGAGCTCGAGCGCGGCCAGGGTTTGAGCACCGCGATCCCCCCTGGGACGAAACTGCGGAACGTTCGCGTTGAAGACGGGATCGTCTGGGCCGACTTCTCCCCCGAGCTCGATACCGGCGGGGGGAGCGCGAGCATGCTCGGCCGCTTCTGGCAGATCGTCTACACGGCGACGCAGTTCGCCGATGCGCCGCAGGTCCGCATCCTCATCGAAGGCGAAGCGCGGGACACGTTGGGGGGCGAGGGCGTGATCATCGAGGGCCCTGTTGCCCGGCCGCAGACG
>DATDEG010000003.1:0-5604 GCA_036523465.1 bacterium | reverse complement strand
GTGATGATCGAAGCGGTCGAGAACCACATGCCGGAAGTCATCGTCATCGACGAGATCGGCACTGAGGCCGAAGCGCTCGCCGCGCGCACCATCGCCGAACGGGGCGTCCAGCTCATCGCCACCGCCCACGGGAACACGCTGGACAACCTCCTGCAGAACCCGACGCTCTCCGATCTCGTCGGAGGGATCCAGGCCGTGACGCTGTCCGACGAAGAAGCGCGGCGCCGTGGCACGCAGAAGACCGTGCTCGAGCGGAAGGCCCCGCCCACGTTCGACGTCGTCATCGAGATCGTGCAGAAGGACCGGCTCGCCGTGCATCACGACGTAACCACGGTAGTGGACCGGTTCCTGCGCGGTGTGGTCCCGCGACCCGAGGTCCGCGTGCGTACCGAGGAGGGTGAAGTGCAGATCGAGGCCCCCGCGGCGAAGACGCCGTCCTGGGCACCTCAGGGACCGCTGGCTCCGGCAGCGGCGAGCGAGGACGGGATCCGGCCGGGCCACCGCCCGATGCGCATCTACCCCTACGCGGTGAGCAAGAACCGGATGGAGCGAGCCATCCGCGAGCTGCGCGTCCCCGCGCACGTCACCGAGAACCTGCAGGATGCGGACGTGGTGCTCACGCTGAAGTCACAAGAGCGCCGCCAGCCGAAGAAGCTGCGCGAGGCCGTGGCCCGCGGCAAACCGCTCCACATCCTCAAGAGCAACACCGTGACGCAGATCCAGGCGTTCCTTCGCAGCCTCTTCGAGGTCGACGAAGATGCAGAGCTCGACGATCAGGAGGTCGCGCTGCGAGAGGTCGAGGAGGCGATCTCCGAAGTGCTGTCCTCGACGCAGCCGGTCGAGCTCTCTCCGCAGAACTCGTACGTCCGGCGCCTGCAGCACCAACTCATCCAGAGGTATGGTCTCGCCTCGGAAAGCCGCGGCGAGGAACCCTTCAGAAGAGTCGTCATCTTCCCCCGCTGAGGTTCCGCGACCGGCAACAGGGAGCGGGGAACAGGTCACCCTACTATCCAGGAAGCGACGGACGCGTACCGAACCGCGCGGGATAGAGAGGAGTCACCAGGCGGAGGCGGGAGTATCCGGCGGGGCCTGTTCATCACCATCGAAGGACCGGAAGGGTCGGGGAAGACGACGCAGGCACGGCGGCTCGTCGAGCATCTCCGCCGCCGGCACGACGTCATCTACGCGCGCGAGCCCGGGGGGACCCCCATCGGCGAGCGCATCCGCACGCTTCTCCTCGATGAGGCCCACCGCGAGATGTCTCCACAGGCGGAGATGCTGCTGTTCGCGGCATCGCGCGCCCAATTCGTCGCCGAGATCGTCGAGCCCGCGCTCCACGAAGGGCGCCTCGTCGTCTCGGAGCGGTACGTCGATGCGTCCCTCGCCTACCAGGGATACGCGCGCGGACTCGGCCTGGATGTCGTCCGGCGCGTCAACGATGCGGCCACGCGCGGGATCAAGCCGGACCTCACCATCATGATCGACATCGAGCCCGCCGTCGGGCTCGAGCGCGCGCGGCAGACTGAAGGCAAGGAGGGCCGCCGCGGTCGCGGCGACCGCCTCGAGCAGGAAGACCTGACGTTCTTCACGCGGGCGCGGGAAGGATTCCTCGCGATAGCGACCGAAGAACCCGCGCGCGTGCGGCTGATCGATGGAGGCCGGTCCCCGGAGGCCGTGCACGCCGACGTCGTCCGGGAGGTGGACGCGTTCATTGCCGCCAGGGGGTGGGGGACGTGAAGCTCGTCCTAGCCATCGTGCAGGAGAAGGACGCCGGCCGCCTCATCGACGCCCTCACCGAGGAGGGCGTCAACGCGACGATGCTGGCCAGCACGGGAGGCTTCCTACGCGAAGGAAACTCCACGATCCTCATCGGCGTGGAGGACCCGCAGGTTGATCAAGTCATGCGAACCGTGCAGCGCGCCTGCCACCGCCGTGAGCAGTTCGTCAGCCCGATGCCGCCCGCGGTCGAGCCCGTCGATTCCTACGTCACGTATCCCGTGAAGGTCGAGATCGGCGGCGCCATCGTCTTCGTCCTCCAAGTGGAGCAGATGGAACGCTTCTGATGCCGTTCCGGGATCTCGTCGACCAGGCCCATGCCGTGATGCTCCTGCGCACCGCCGTGCGCAGCAGCCGCGTGTCGCACGCGTACCTCTTCGTGGGTCCCGAAGGCGTCGGCCGCGTCGATGCCGCGATCGCGTTCGCGCAGCTCCTGAATTGCGAGCGCCCGGTGGCGGAAGACGCCTGCGGCGAGTGCCGTGCCTGCCGTCGAATCGCCGGCGGTCGGTACCCCGACGTTCGGGTGCTGGACATCGAACGCGGACTGCTCCTCGATCCGGATGACGACACGAAGACGGTGATCGGGATCAAGCAGGTGCGGGCTCTGCGTCACGAGGTCTCGTTTCCGCCGCTCGAGGGTCGTTACAAGGTCTACATTATCGCAGGCGCCGACCGGATGCTGGCCGAGGCGGCGAACAGCCTGCTCAAGATCCTCGAGGAGCCCCCGCCGCTGGTCGTCATCATCCTCATCGCCGAGACGACGGTCCCGTTGCTGCCGACCGTGGTGTCCCGCTGCCAGCTCGTCCGGTTCTCGCTGGTTCCGACGCCGGCCATCGAGGAGGCGCTCATCCAGCGGCGCGGCCTCGATCCCGGCCGCGCGCGGTTCATCGCCGCGCTGTCCGGAGGACAGTTTGGGCGCGCCATGATGTGGGCGCAGTCGGCGGAAGCGCTGGAGTGGCGTGACCGCGTCCTCGATCTCCTCGACCGTCTGGAGACCGCCGATCCGCTCGAGCGGATGGATGCGGCCGAGGCGTTCTCCAAGGATCGTGATCGCACCGCCGATCTGCTCGACGCAGCGCTGTTCTGGTACCGGGACCTCCTCGTGTGGCAGGAAACTCGGGAGGAGAAGCATCTCATCAATGTCGACCGCAAGGCGCGGATCGCCACTTTGGCCGGCACGATCCCGGGGCATGCGCTGTCCGCGCGCGTCGCGGCGCTCGTGGAGGCCAAGGAAGCGCTCCGGAGCAACGTCCATCCCCGGCTCCTGCTTGAGAATCTCTTCCTGAGTATGCCGCTCTCGTCCGAGCCTGCGACCGGGCGCCGAACGTAGCGGCGGTCCTCACCCGATCCTCACTGTGAGCAAAGGTGCTGTCGCGACGGCGATCGTGGATGCCGCCGGCCTGCTGGCGTTCACGTTCATCGGCATCGCGATGCACGGCGCGGGGTTCGGTCCAAGGCCCATCCTGCGCAACGTCGTGCCGTTCCTCGGCGCATGGTACGTGTTGGCCCCCCTCACCCACGTCTACAGGCGGCCTGGCTGGCGCACGTTGATCATCCACTGGGCGAGTGCGCTTCCCGTTGCCGTGATCGTGCGGCAGTGGTGGGTGGGGCGGCTGTTCAGCCGGGCCACAGTGGCGTTCCTCATCGCTTCGCTCGTGCTCACCCTGGCGATCCTCACGGCCGGCCGGCTCCTCCTGTGGTTGGGGCGAAGGCGCGCGTCGTGAGGGCCCACCGCGCTCACCCCCTTGGGGGTTGGTGGAGTTCGATCAGCCGCCCCTCGGGATCGCGGAGATAGGCCGACCGGCCCCAGTAGAATATCCTAGGCGGCACCTCGATCGTGAGGCCCTGTGCCCGCAGCGCCGCGCAGGCCTGATCGACGTCATCGACCGCGAACGCGACGTGGTCTTCGTCCCGGAGGGGCCGGCCCGGCTCCTGAGTTTCGCTCTTCTTATGTAGGAAGGGCTTCACATCCCCGAGCATGAACACGGCGGCCTCACCCGGCTGATGCATCTGCGACTTCTCATCGAGCAGGGCCTCGTAGAACCTAACCGCGGCATCAACATCACCACAGAAACGCGCGATCTCCTCTAGCCGTAACATCGCTCCTCCTCCGCCTTCCATGGGATGGCCGAGCCGGCATGGCCCGAGCCCGACGACGTCTTCGACTACTTTCTCAGGCGCTTGAGCACATCGAGATTCCGGCGGTCCGGCACGTCGTGTTCGAAGTGCGGCGTTTCGATGAATCCGCCCAGCCGCCGCAGCCTGGGATGATTCACCAGAGCACGGAACCCCTCGCGTCCGATCCGCCCCTGACCGATGTTCTCGTGGCGGTCCACCTTGGAGCCGAGCGCAGTCTTCGAGTCGTTGAGGTGCATCGCCCGCAGGTGGCGGAGGCCGACGATCCGGTCGAAGGCCAGCAGCGTGGACGCTACGCCCTCCGTAGTGCGGATGTCCCAGCCGGCGGCGAAGAGATGACAGGAGTCCAGGCACACACCGACACGCGGATCATGCCCGAGCCGGTCGAGGAGATCGGCGATCTCCTCAAAGGTCCCGCCGATCTGTCCGCCCGCTCCGACGCTGTGCTCCATGAGGATCATCGCGCTCTCCGTGGCTTCCAGCGCCACTGAGCACGCCGCGGTCACGCGGGCAGCGGCCTCACTCCACGATTGATCGCCCCGGCTCCCCAAGTGCGTGATGGCCCCGAGCCCGCCGAGGCGATCCATGACCCGCAGCGCATAGACCAACGCGCCCGTAGATTTCTCGTACAGTCCCATGTCGCGCGTTCCGAGGTTGATGAGGTAAGCCGTGTGGGCGACGAGGGGATCGAGCTTCGCGCGGCGGCGCTTCTCGATGAAGAGGTCGAGGTCGTCCTCGCGGTAGACGATCTCCCGCCACTGCCGCGGACTGCCGACGAAGATCTGCAGGCACTCACATCCGATGCCGACGGCGCGGTCGATGGCGAGGTGGATGGCGGACCGGATGCTGACGTGAGCGCCGAAACGCATCGCTGGGTACGATTCCGCCCGCATTCGCCGCGGGCCTGCGCCGCCATAGGGTGCGTCCCCGCATCCGCAGAAGACTGCGAGACAAAGATCTCCCGGAGGTTGCAGCGATGGATCCCCGCTGGCGCTTCACGACCCGCGCGGTACACGGTGGACAGATCGCCGACACGCACAAATCGGTGGTGCCGCCGATCTACCAGACCGCCACCTTCTACTACGACACCGCGGAGGAAGGGGCGCGTCTGGGGCAGGAGGTGCCGCCGGGATTTGTCTACACGCGGTGGGCCAATCCGACGACGCGTGTGTTCGAAACCAAGGTCGCCGTCCTCGAAGGCGCGGAAGACGCCCTGGCGACGGCTTCGGGGATGGCGGCGGTCTCTACCGCCGTCGTGGCGTCATTGCGGCGTGGCGACCATGCCGTCACGCCGTCCGCGGTGTACCAGGCCACCTATCTGCTCTTCGCCCAGATCTTGCCGGAATTCGGCATCGAGACCACGGTGATTTCCGGCACGTCCTTGGAAGCCTACGAGCGCGCCCTGCGACCGAATACGCGACTGCTCTACATCGAAACCCCGAACAACCCCGTACTTGGGATCACTGACATCGCCGGCCTCGTGGACCTCGCCCGGCGGCACGGGGCGCGTACCATCGCCGACAACACGTTCGCTACCCCCTACAATCAGACGCCGCTGGCCCTTGGTGTGGACACGGTCGTGCACAGCGCGACGAAGTACCTCGCGGGTCACCATGATCTCACGGCCGGGGTCATCGCCGGCTCGAGCCATTTCCTGCAGCGCGCGAAGCGGTACCTGCGGATCTTCGGGGC
>DATDEG010000002.1:0-5820 GCA_036523465.1 bacterium | reverse complement strand
TCAAGGCGACGCCCTCTTTCGCCCCAAGAACAGCGGGCCGGAGCCCCGCCTCGGAGAGCGCCTCCGCAGATGGCCGCACTTCTCCGTCGCGGACGACCTGGCCCTCCCCGATCATCGCCAGGGCGAGATGGGCCAGCGGCGCGAGGTCCCCGCTTGCCCCGACCGATCCCTGCGACGGGATCAGTGGATGGACGCGGGAATTCAGCATGTCCAGGAGGAGGGTCACCAGTTCTTCGCGGACGCCGGAATATCCGAGCGCCAGCGCGTGCGCCCGGAGCAGCATCATGGCGCGGACGATCTCGCCGGACAGCGGCTCGCCGACGCCGGCGCTGTGGCTGCGGACGATGTTCACCTGCAGCTGTGCCGCCTGATCGGCGGAAATGGAGACGCCGGCGAGTTCACCGACGCCGGTGGTGATCCCGTAGACGGTCCGCCCCTCTTGCACGAGCCGGTCCACGAGCGCACGGGACGCCCGGACGCGGGCGCGAGCACGAGGAGAGAGGGCGACGTGCGCCCTCTCTCGTGCCACCGCGATGACGTCGGCGACCGTCAGATGCTCGCCGACCTCGATCACTTCAGGCTCTCATTGTAGGTGGTCTTCACCGCCTTCTGTCCGCGCACGCCGACCACCGTGGCCACCTCCGTGTCCTTGTACACGATGTGCGACGTCACGGTCTTGAACTGACTGAGCTGTGAGACGATCGCCTGCCAGGCCAGCAGCCCTTCGGTCTCGAGGTTCTGCCGTGCTTCCGTCTTGTCGTCCGGCACACTGAGTACGGCGGCGGTGTTCTGCTCGACCTTATCCCCGGCTTTGACGAGGAGCTGAACGACGGATCCGTCATGATCAGCCGTTGCCGCGACGGCTTCCGTACCGGTGGCCCCCTTGACGTAGATCAGCGGCTGTCCCTTCGTGACGCGGGCGCCGGGCGTCAGATGGTCGAGTCCCTTGGGAAGGATCTCCCCCGCCGTCGTGATCCGCGCCGCCGGCGGGTAGGTGGCAGACTCGAACGTGACATCCACGGTCCCCTTGGCCTCATCGACCGTGACCTTCTTCACGGTGTTCCGGCCGATGATGTTCTCGACGAGGTTCTTGGCCAGCACGTCGGCCGGGGGCGGCTTGCGCGCGGCCTCTTCCCGACGCCTCCACGTGGCATCCCAGGCCAGGAGGCCGGCGACGACCACGACCACGGCGGCGACGTAGATCAGGATGGGTCCCGGCCGGAGGCCGGTCCTCCGGGCTAACCGATCTCGTGCCACTCACGCACCTCCACAGCGGCGCGCAGCCAAAAGGCCTGCCTGAGGCGCGCAGGCCCTCGTCCTCACTGCAACCCGCTCGATGGCTCCCCAAACTCCACGATGACGCTCGGGACGCGTTCTCCTTATTCGTCGGAAGCCGCTCACTCCCTCGCCCCCCGAGATCGCCGGTCGCTCACCTGCGGCGAGCGGGACGGCCGGGCGTCAACGCCCAGGCTGTGTGTCGGCCATCCGGCATGGCCCTCTGTCGCACCGCCGAAGTAGAATCGGAGAGAGGTGATACCGGATGCCGCTGCCAGTCCCGCCATTCTTTGATCCCGCCCGCGTCAGCGACGTGTGGCGCGTGCCCTACGAGGAGCGGGCCGCCCAGGCCCAGCGCTGGGCCGCCGATCATCGCCTCCACGCGGCTGAAGACGACGCAGCGCGGATCGGCCTGATCGCCGTCGACGTGCAGAACACATTCTGCATCCCCGGGTTCGAGCTCTTCGTGGCCGGGCGGACGGGCCGGGCCGCCGTCGATGACAACAACCGGCTGTGCCGGTTCATCTATCGCCATCTCGACGTCATCACGCAGATCTATCCTACGATGGATACCCATGCGGCGATGCAGATCTTTCATCCCATCTTCTGGATCGACGACGCAGGCGCGCACCCGGCTCCCTACACGCTCGTGTCCGTTGAGGACGTCCGCAGCGGACGATGGCGGATCAATCCCGCCGTCGCGGCGCGGCTCGCCGCCCATCCGCAAACAGCGGCGCGGCTGGGGGGCGTCCCGGTCGATGATCGTTGGTTGGAACGGTACGCGAGGCATTACGTCGAGCGCCTGGCCATCAGCGGGAAGTATCAGCTCACGATCTGGCCGTACCATGCGATGCTCGGCGGGATCGGACATGCCCTGGTCTCCGCGGTCGAGGAAGCGATCTTCTTTCACTCCGTGGCCCGCCTCAGTCAGCCGGGATTTCATACGAAGGGCGACCACCCGCTCACCGAACACTACTCGGTGCTCCGGCCGGAAGTCATGGAGGATGCGGATGGACGCCCCATCGCCGTCAAGAATACGGAATTCATCGACACCCTGCTGGAGTTCGACGTGGTGATCATCGCCGGGCAGGCGAAGAGCCACTGTGTGGCCTGGACGATCGACGATCTCCTTACCGAGATCGCCGCCGTGGACATCGATCTCGCCAGGAAAGTCTATCTGCTGGAAGATTGCACGTCGCCGGTCGTCGTCCCAGGCGTGATCGACTACACCGACCAAGCAGATGCGGCCTTCCGCCGTTTCCAGGAGGCGAAGATGCACGTCGTCCGCTCGACCGACCCGATCGCCGCCTGGCCGGGGCTGCCTCAAGTCGCAGAGCGGTAATGCTTGAGGGGAGAGGCAGGTGCGGCTTTCCCCCGCCTCCTGTTTGGACATGAGGCCGCGGTGTGCCCCTCCTCGGCGCCGGAACCTGGCGCGACTACGCCGGACGCAAGGCGGGGCGCAGGAGCGGCACAACGATGAGGATGACGATGATGTCGATCACGGCCTCGACGAGCAGCCCGGCAGAGAAGATCGTCGCAGCAATCTGATTCGCCGGCATCAGACCCACGAGGATGAAGGCAAGGACATTCAACACATGCCCGACCAGAATCGTCAGCGACCCGAGGACCAGGTTGCGGCGGCCGACCAGGCCCGCCGTCAGCCCCATGATCGTGTGGGGAATGATTGCCGCCAGCTCGAACCCCCCGGAGCTCGTGCCGCTCGTGACGAAGGCGTTGATCCCGGTGCCGATGAGACCCACGAGGGCCCCCGGAACCGGCCCCAGCAGGATGCCCGCTATGACGACGACCACCATGTTGAGGGCGATCGTCGCGCCGGGAACCATGGGGTTGGGAATGAACCGCGTGAACTGCCCGATGATGATGTAGACGGCCGCGAGCACCGCAACGTAGGCGATCTGCCGAGTGGACATCGCTCCCTCCTCCGCGATGAAGCTGGGAAGCGATACGCACTCTTCTCGCTTGCAGAAGCCGACCCCTTCGGGGAGGGGGGCATTGGGGACGGGGAACGGGGAACGGGGACCTGCGGACGGCGAACGAGACAACTCCGGCCGCACGAGGTCAAATGAGAAGGCGGAGGCGAAAGCCTCCGCCCACCAAGTCCTGCCGTTCCCGGTTCCTCGTTCCCGGTTCCCGTTGTTCTCCTATGATGCTTCCGGCTTGGGCTTGAGCGCCGGCAGCGACTTCTCCGGCTTCTCCGTCCGGGCGGGCTCGGGCCGGACTTCGGGCGCCGCAGGCGGAGCGGACGCGGGCTCCGGTTCCAGGGCCTGGCCGGAGAACAAGCGTTCCAGCTCATCCCCCTCGAGGCTCTCACGCTCGAGCAGCGCCTTGGCGACGCGGTCAAGCGTGTCGCGATTGTCCGTGATGATGATCCGCGCCCGTTCGTAGCACTCGTCGATGATCCGGCGGACCTCCTTGTCGATCTCGTAGGCGATCTCCTCGCTGTAATTGCGGGTCTCGACCAGATCGCGCCCGAGGAAGACCGGCCCGTGCCGCTTGCCCAGCGACAGCGGGCCGAGTTTGTCAGACATCCCGAACTCGGTGACCATCCGCCGGGCCAGATCCGTGGCCTGCTCGAAGTCATTCTGGGCGCCCGTGGTCACCTCGTTGAAGATGAGCTGCTCGGCGACGCGGCCGCCCAGCGCCGCCGTGATGCGATCGAGGAGTTCGGTCCGCGTGTAGGTGTACTTGTCTTCCGGCGGCGCGGAGATGACATACCCCAGGGCCATGCCCCGCGGAAGGATCGTCACCTTGTGCGGCGGATCGGCGTTGGGCAGCAGCTTGCCGAGCAGCGCGTGCCCGCCCTCGTGGAAGGCGGCGATCTCCCGCTCCCGGGGGCTGAGGATCCGGCTGCGGCGCTGCGGACCTGCGATGACGCGCTCGATGGCCTCGTCCATCTCGGACATCGTGACCTTCTTCTTGTTCCGGCGGGCGGCCAGCAGCGCGGCCTCGTTCACGAGGTTGGCCAGGTCCGCGCCGGAGAAGCCGGGCGTGTGCTTGGCCAGGACATCCGGATTGACATCCTCGGCAAGCGGCTTCCCGCGCACGTGCACGTCGAGGATGGCCTTGCGGCCCTTGCTGTCGGGGTTGTCAACGACGACCCGCCGGTCGAAGCGGCCCGGACGCAGCAGCGCCGGGTCCAGGATGTCGGGCCGGTTCGTCGCGGCGATGACGATGATGCCGGCGTTCGGATCGAAGCCGTCCATCTCGACGAGAAGCTGGTTGAGGGTCTGCTCACGCTCGTCGTGGCCGCCGCCCAGCCCGGCGCCGCGCTGCCTGCCGACGGCGTCGATCTCGTCGATGAAGACCAGACACGGCGCGGACTTCTTCGCCTGCTCGAACAGGTCGCGGACGCGCGAAGCGCCGACGCCGACGAACATCTCGACGAACTCGGAACCCGAGATGGAGAAGAACGGCACGCCCGCCTCACCGGCCACGGCCTTGGCCAGGAGCGTCTTCCCGCTGCCGGGCGGCCCGACGAGCAGAACGCCGCGCGGGATCTTCGCCCCGAGCGCCTGGAACTTCTTCGGATGCTTGAGGAACTCGATGACCTCCTGGAGCTCCTCCTTGGCCTCATCCACGCCGGCGACGTCGTCGAAGGTCACCTTGGGCCGGTTCTCGGTATGCAGCCGGGCGCGGGATTTCCCGAAGGACATCGCTTGATTGCTCCCGGACTGGGCCTGTCGGAGCATGAGGAGCCACAATCCGATGAGCAGGAAGAACGGCAGCATGGTACTCAACAGGCTGGGCCACAGCGCGTTCCGGCTCTTGGGCTCGACGTTGATCTGGACGCCCTTGGCCTGGAGCTTCTCCAGATACGATGTGTCATTGGGCGGGACGAATGTGCGGAACTTCTGGCCGTCGCGCAGCTCACCGGTGATCGCCTCGTCGCCGATCGTCACCTTGACGATCCGCCCGGCCTCGGCGTGGGCGAGGAACTGGGTGTAGCTCATGTCTTCCCGCGGCGTGCGCGTCTTGTACAGCGGCAGGAAGAAGTACACGACCACCGCGAGGATGATCGCCCACACGACCAGGTTCCGCAGATGCCGGTTGATCACCAACAGTCCTCCGTACCGATTATCGCACTAACCATACGCTGAACAGATGCCCAAATCAAGCCGAACGGACACGCAGCCGGAGCACCCGTGTTGTCTCTGCCCGAACCCGGCAGGGGTCGGCAATGCGGTGTCCCACCACCCAGACGATCTCGCCGCGCTCGTCCACGACCAGCGGGATGCGCCGCCGCTGCCACCGCGGGACCTTCGCGTCGACGAAGAAGTCCTGTACTTTCTTTTTCCCCGGCAGCCCGAGCGGCCGGAAGACGTCGCCGGGCCGCCAGGCACGGATGCGTAACGGGGATTCGATGCATGCCGCATCGAGGATGGCTTCCCCGGCATCGTCCGACGGCTCACGGCGCGGCTCGATCGACGCCATGAAGATCCTCCCGAACGACTCCGCCCGCACTTCGCCCGGAACGGCGAGCCGGTACTCCGTGTCGGTCGATGCCCCTGACGGCGGCCCGATCTC
>DATDEG010000001.1:0-18131 GCA_036523465.1 bacterium | reverse complement strand
TTCGGTCGATCTTCGCCTTGACTCGGGCCACGCCCCGTGGCACATTTGAGTACAAGGTCCATGGTCCTACCAATGGACCAATCCTGGGTGGGCGGGTCAAGAAATACCTCCGGATCCCACGTCCACGGTCATCAGCGAACTCGAGCCGGTCCGGCGCACGAAGGTATATGAGGAAGTGGCCGACCGGATCCGCCGCCTCATCGCGGAAGGGCGCCTCAAAGCCGGCGACCGGCTTCCCCCTGAACGCGAACTGGCCGAGCGGTTCGGCGTCAGCCGCACGTCGGTGCGCGACGCGATTCGCGCGCTCGAGATGATCGGCCTGCTTGAGCCGCGGCAGGGCGATGGGACCGTGGTCCTCGATCTCAGTCCCGACGCGCTGGCGCAGCCGCTGGCCTCCATCCTCGTCCATAACCGCACGCTGCTGGCCGACCTCCTCGACGTGCGCAAGATGATCGAGCCCCCACTCGCCGCGCGCGCCGCGTCTCTCGCCACGGCCGAAGAGATCGCCGTACTGCGAGCGATCCTCAAGCGTCAGACCGAGAAGGTCGCGCGGGGTGAGATCCCTACGGCCGAGGATACGGAGTTCCATTACGCGCTGGCGCGGGCCGCTAGGAATCCGATCGCGCTCAAGGTTCTCGACGTCCTCATGGATCTGCTGCTCGAGAGCCGCGAGCGCTCACTGCAGGTGCCGGGACGCCTGTCCAGGTCGCTGCAGGGCCACAGGCGGATCATCGACAGCATCAGCCGGAAGGACGCCGGAGCGGCCGAGGCCGCGATGCGGCAGCACCTGACCGAGATCGAGCAGGTCTTGTTCTCCCAAAGCCCGTAGCGGCGGGAGCCAGAAGAAGGAGGCTCTGCGATGGGACGCCTATTCGCGGTAGAGATCGTCTACCGCGGGATCTTCCAGAAGAACTTGGCCAAGAACATCAGCCGCGGGATCGCGCTCGCCGCGCACGCCAACGGCAAACGGGCCATCTCATTCGGCCGGTACGGCGACAGCCCCGAACGCAACGGGATTCCCGCGAAGAACTTCGCCGTGATCGGCACGGACGAAGAGACCCTGCAGGAAGGCATGGCCAAGTACGAGCCCAAGGAGGTCGACATCACCATCGCCGTCGACGACACCCTCCTCAAAGGCGTGGAGTCGTGGGCCTGGTACGGGCTGCAGCCGATCAACCGGCTGTTGCGTCCCGGGGGGACGCTCATCGTCACCTCGATGCACGAAGCCGAGGCGCTCATCCCGATGGCCCACCGCAAAGAGACGCCCTACCAGCTGGCCATCCTCAAGGGGACGCCGAGCTTCTCCGGATTGTGGGTCTACAAGGACGACCACACCGACGTCCGGATCCTCGGCGCGATCGCCAAGGTGCTGCCGGACCTGTTCACGATCGACGACGTGGAGAAGGCCGTTCTCCAAGAGTGGAATTCCCCCCTCAAGGTCACCTCGGCGCGGAAGGCGGCGGAGCGCGTCGTCACCCAGGTCGTCTCGCCCACGGAGGGGAATCCCGAGAAGCCGTTCGAGTTCGAGCTCCCCAAGTGGCACGAGATGCGGGAAGGCCTCGCCATCCCATCGATCGCCCGCGGGTCGGGCTTCGCCGATCCCGCCACGCAGCAGACCGGGGGCTACCGGCCCGAGCGCAACCCGACGTTCAAGAAGTTCACCACGCGCACGATGCGCCCCGTGGTGAACTTCGACACCTGCGTGAAGTGCACGTTGTGCTGGCTGCAGTGCCCCGACTCCTGCTTCGACGTGACGCCGGACGGTCTGTACGACGCGAACATGGACGCGTGCTGCGGCTGCGGTGTCTGCGAAGCGGTGTGTCCAATCGAGCACTGCGTGACCATGGTGAACGAGACCGAGTTCGCCGACAACGCCAGCCAGTGGCAGATGTGGAGGAAGGACAAGACCGCCTACGGCGCGTGGCTCCAGGAGAAGATCGAGCACCGGCCCGATCGATCCCACGGCTTCCGCTACCGCGGACAGTACCAGGAACAGATCGAGACCATGGTTGACGGCGGAGAACTGGACGTCGGCGGGAGCGAAGAGATCACGGAGCGCGTCGTCAGCGACATGGGTGAGGCGAGCTCGGGAGGTATGGACTAGCCATGGCGCAGGCTTTGGAGACCGCGGTCAAAGAAACAGAGTCATTGATCAGCGGCAGTGAGGCCATCGCCGTCGCCTGCAAACTGGCCGATGTGGATGTGATCACCGCCTACCCGATCCGCCCTTACGACACCGTCATGCAGTATGTGGCGAAGCTCGTTTCCAACGGCGAGATGGACTGCGAGTACATCGTCGCGGAGAGCGAGCACTCGCAGTTCGAGATCGTGAAGCACGCTTCGGCGGCGGGCGCGCGCGTGTTCTGCGGGAGCAGCGGTGTCGGCTGGATGTACGCGTTCGAGGCGCTCACCGTCACGCCGGCCCTGCGCATCCCGATGGTCGCGATGGTCGGCAACCGCGCCCTGGACGATCCGGGGGCGTTCGGCGTGGAGCACAACGACGCCCTCGCCGTCCGCGACCTCGGCTGGCAGCTGGTCTGGGTGGACAACGCCCAGGAGGCGCTGGATGTGGCGCTCATTGCCTATCGGGTCGCCGAGGACCGGCGGGTCTTCCTGCCCTGCGCGATCGGCTGCGACGGCGCATTTCTCACGCACTCGCAGTCCCAGGTGAAGGTCCCCCCGCAGCAGTGGGTCAACGCCTTCCTGCCTCCGTACAATCGGGGCGACCTCCTTCTCCATCCCGACAATCCGATCACCGTGGCGCCGCAGGTGAACGAAGACTGGCTCATGGAGATCCGCAAGCACAACGACGAGGCGATGAAGCGCTCCAAGACCGTGATCCGGGAAGCCTACCAGGACTTCGCACGCATCTTCGGCCGCGACTACGGCAACCCGTTCTTCGAGGAATATCAGACTGCTGACGCGGACGTCGTGCTCGTCGGGATGGGGACGCTGTCCATGCCCGTCAAGGTGGCCATCCGCCGCATGCGTCAGGAAGGGAAGAAGGTCGGCTTCGTGCGGCTGCGCTGGTTCCGTCCGTTCCCCGCCGACGAGCTGGCCCAAACCCTGGGGCGGTTCAAGGCCGTCGGCGTCATCGACCGCGACTTCTCCTTCGGCTCGCCATATTACGGCGGCGTGCTGGCGACGGAGGTGCGCTCGGCCTTGTACCCGGCGGCGCAGCGGCCGCCAGTGCTCGGGTTCATCTGCGGGCTCGGCGGGCGGGAGGTCACCGTCCCCGACGTCCAGCGTATGTCGGACATGCTCCTGAAAACCGCAGCGGGGGAGACCCAACCCCTGATCAGCTGGATCGGCATTCGAGAATAGCGGAGGAGACGACCATGGCGGACGCGATCGAGACGGCGGTTCCGACCCAACAGCTCGACCCGTTCAAGGGAGTCAAGAAGGTCCCGCTCGAGGAGTTCTTCACCTCCGGCCACCGGACGTGTCAGGGCTGCGAGTCAGCCCTCGTGATGAAGCTGATGGTCAAAGCCGCGGGCCCGCGGACCATCGTGCTGGGGAGCACGGGCTGCATGTACGTCGCCAACACGACCTACTACAGCACGTCCTGGGTCGTCCCGTGGATGCACACGCAGCTCGGCAGCTCCGGCTCGGCCGGACTGGGGACCGCGGCCGCGCTCAAAGTGTTGATGCGCAAGGGGAAGATCAAGGACGAGCCGATCAACGTCATCGCCTTCTGCGGCGACGGCGGCGGAGCGGACATGGGGTTGTCGGCCATATCCGCGTCGCTCACGCACCCCGAGTACAACTTCCTCATCCTCCTCTATGACAACGAGTCGTACGCCAACACGGACATCCAGCTCTCGGGGTTGACTCCCTACGGTGCACACACGACCTTCAGCCCCCCCGGGAAGGCCAGGCGCATCATGCACACCCGGTGGAAGAAGAACATGGCGGGGATGCTGGCCGCCGGGCACCCGGAGTGCCGCTACGTCGCGACGGTCGATGCGTCATACGCCGTGGAGATGATGAACCGGGTGCGCAAGGCGCTGACCATCGGCGGGCCGACGTTCATCCATTCACTCGATCCGTGCCCGAAGGGCTGGGACTACGATCCGATACAGTCACACGAGCTGGGCGAGCTGGCGGTCGAGACCGGGGTGTGGCCGCTCTACGAAGTGGAGAACGGTCTGCTCAAGCTCTACGGCCGCACCAAGCAGATCGCGGAGAAGCGCGCCCGGCGCAAGCCGGTGCGGGACTTCCTCCTGCGGCAGGGGCGGTTCGCGCACTTCACGGATGACGATTTCGAGTACTTCCAGCACAAGATCGATCAGATGTGGACCAAGTGGTTGATCCCGGGGGTCATTCCATTCCACACCGAAGTGGAGAAAGATCAGCCGCCGGCCTGAGTCACATCCGTGGCCCACGGGATTCCGGGCCTGTCTGCCGCGGGTTTCGCGGGAGCAGGCCCTACTGCTGTCCGGAGGGGACAGGGGAAGGTGACAGCCTCGCGAGCGTGAAGAGAAAGTAAACCTAACCTGCAGTACCTAGACGCGTTGTGGGGGTGAGCGGAATGGCTTGGTGGCAACGCGTGCGAACGGGTGCAGCCCTCGCAATCGGGGTGCTGCTGCTCGTGACAGTCGTGCCGACGGCCGGTGCGCCGGGATTCACGCCATCTCGACCGGTGGAGTGGAACATCCCAGCAGGGACGGGCGGCGGTGCTGACCTGCAGGCCCGGTTCATGGCGCCGCTCATCGCACAGTACAAGCTGGCGCCGCAGCCGTTCATCCCGGTCAACCGTTCGGCCGGCGCGGGCGCGCAGGCGTTCATCTACATGATCGAGAGGGCCGGCGACCCGCACCAGATCCTCATCACACTCGACAGCCTCTTCTTCACTCCGTTGAACCAGGACCTCAAGATGCCGGACGGCACCCGCTTCGAGTGGCGTGACCTGACCCCCATCGCCCGCCTCCTGCTCGACAACTTCATCGTCTGGGTCCCGGCTGACGCGCCGTACAAGACGCTCCCCGAGTTCGAGCGGGCCGCAAAGGCGGCTCCGCGCGGCAGCATCAAGATGGCGGGGACCGGTTCTAGGCAGGAGGATGAGATCATCATGGTCCTCCTCGAGCAGGCCTGGGGGGTGGACTTCACGTACGTGCCCTTCCCCGGAGGTGGACAGGTCGCCGCCGCCCTGGTCGGCAAACAAGTCGAGTTCACGGTGAACAACCCGATCGAAGCCGTCGGGCATTGGGAGGGTGGCCGGGTGCGCCCGCTGGCCGTCTTCGCAACAAAGCGGAGCCAGGCAGCGAAGTGGAAGGACATCCCGACGATGAGGGAAGCAGGTACGCCTATCGACTACCAGATGCTGCGCGGCATCTTCGGAACGCCCAATATGCCGACCGAGGCGGCCGTGTTCTACCAGACGATGTTCCGGCGCCTGCTCGACACCCCCGAGATGGAAAAGTTCATCGCGGACGGTGGGTTCGACAAATCATACCTGACGGGTGCGGACCTCGTGAAGTGGCTGGAGCAGAAGGACGCGGCGGTGAAGGGTTTGATGCAGAAGGCCGGCTGGATCAAGTAGCGGCAGAACAATGCACCGAGCGGACACCGTTTTCGCCGGACTGCTCGTCCTGTTCTCGCTCGTCCTGTTTCCGCAGGTTCTCAGGTTGCCCATCGCCTGGACGGGCAGCGGTCCGGGCTCAGGGTTCTTCCCGTTCTGGCTGACCGTGGGGGTGGCCTTGCACGCGGTATTGATCCTGGTGCGAAGTGTGCGCGCGCCCACCCCTCCAGGGCGGGCCGCACCCTTCATTCCCTCCGAGGCCTGGCGGCCACTGCTCGTCGTCTTCCTGCCGATGGTCGCCGTGATCGGGCTGCTGCGGTACCTCGGCATCTACATAGGAGGCGCGCTCTACCTCGCGGGGTATATGATCTTCGTCGGCCACCAGCGCTGGACCACGGTGGCGTTCGTCTCGATCCTGCTCCCCGTCGTGCTGTTCTACATCTTCGAGCGCTGGTTCTTGCTGCCCCTCCCCAAGGGGATCCTGCTGGAATACCTGCTCTACGGGAGATAGGCCACATGCTCTCGGTCTTCGGCAATCTCCTGTACGGGCTTGGGGTTGCGCTCACGCCGGACCACATGTTGATTGCCTTTATCGGCCTGATCCTAGGGACGGCGATCGGCGTCCTGCCGGGGCTGGGAGGCACGAACGGCGTAGCCCTCCTCCTGCCGCTGACGTTCCATCTCACACCGACGGCGGCGATCATCCTGCTGTCCTCGGTGTACTGGGGCGCGCTCTTCGGAGGCGCGATCACCTCGATCCTGTTCAATATCCCGGGCGAGCCGTGGTCGGTGGCCACTACGTTCGACGGCCACCCCCTTGCCCAGCAGGGGAAACCGGGGATCGCGCTTACCGCGGCGTTCACCTCGTCGTTCATCGGCGCGGCTGTGTCTATTGTCCTCTTTACGTTCTTCGCCCCGCCACTCGCGGAGTGGGCCCTGAAGTTCGGCCCGCCCGAGAACTTTGCCGTGATGCTGCTGGCCTTCGCCACGTTCACGGGACTGGGCGGTGCGGATCCCGCCAAGACGCTCTTCATGACGCTCCTCGGCCTGCTGTTGAGCACGGTCGGGTTCGACATCGTCAGCGGCGCGCCGCGGATGAACTTCGGCCTCGTGTCACTGCAGAGCGGCGTGAACTTCATCGTGATCGCGATCGGGCTCTTCGGTCTGGGCGAGATCTTCCTCACGGTCGAGGAGGGCCTCCACCTCCGCGGCATCAGGGCGCGTATCAGCTTCCGCGATCTGTGGGAGACGTGGAGGATGTTTCCGCGCTATTGGGCGACGATGATCCGGGGCACGATCCTCGGCTTCTGGATCGGCGTCCTGCCCGGGACCGGCGCGACGCCGGCGTCGTTCATGAGCTACGGACTGGCCAAGCAGTTCAGCAAGAACGCGGAGCGATTCGGGAAAGGCGAGGTGGAGGGTGTGATCGCGCCCGAGATCGCCGCCCACTCCGCCGGCATCGGCGCGCTGCTGCCGATGATCACCCTGGGGATCCCGGGCTCGCCCACCGCCGCGGTCATGCTCGCCGGGTTCTTCATCTGGGGATTGAACCCGGGTGGACTGCTGTTTCAGACCCAGCGGGAGTTCGTCTGGGGCCTGATCGGCTCGATGTACATCGCCAACGTCCTGGGCGTCATCCTCGTGCTCACGTTGGTGCCGGTGTTCGCCTCGATCAACCGCATCCCGTTCGGTATCCTCGCGCCGCTCATCGTGATCCTCTCCAGCATCGGGGCCTACGCGACCAACAACCAGATCCTCGACCTGTGGATCATGCTCGGTTCGGGCGTCATGGGCTACGTCTTCAAGAAGCTCAAATATCCTCTGGCGCCTCTGGTCGTCGCGCTGGTCCTGGGCGACATGACGGAGCAGGCGCTGCGGCAGAGCCTGATTATGTCGCAAGGCTCGCCCGCGATCTTCTTCACGCGTCCCATCGCGCTGGCGTTCATCCTGGCCAGCGGCTTGCTGTTCGTTCTGCCGTTGATTCGCACGTTTCTGAACCGCCGCGGGCCGCGCCTTCCGGCGCCGGCTCCGGCGAGCTGAACACCGCACGGGCGAAGCCGGCCGATGCCGGCTGATCCCTGGCGTCTCGGCGCCGCCAGCCTGCCGCTCGTCTTCCTACTCGTCGTGCTCCTCGGCCTGCGCTGGCCGGGTTCGCGCGCGGGCCTGGCTGCCCTCGCGCTCACGGTCCTGCTGGCGGTGACGGCGTTCGGTCTTCCAGTGCGCGCGGCCGCAACGGCGATGGGGCGCGCGGTCGCGCTCAGCGTGGACGTCCTCTACATTATCTGGACGGCGCTGGCACTCTACCAGATCGCCGAGCTTACCGGGGCGATCCGCGGGATCGGCGAGGCCATCGCCCGGCTCACTGAGGATCACATCCTGCAGTTACTCATCATCGGCTTCGCGTTCGCCTCGTTCCTCCAGGGAGTCGAGGGCTTCGGCGTCCCGGTCGCCGTCACCGCCCCCCTGCTGTTGGGCCTGGGCTTCCGGCCCCTCGATGCCGCGGCGGTTCCGCTCGTTGCGCACTCCTGGGCGGTCACGCTGGGCACGCTCGCCACCGGCTTTCAAGCGTTGCGCGCGGTCACCGGTCTGCCGGCGCGTGAGCTGGCCTGGTCTATCGCGCCGCTCGGCGCCGTGACCGCCTTCGCCACTGGGTTTGCGGTCATGCATCTCCATGCCGGATGGCGTCCGATGCGCCGTGCCTTCGGGGCGATCGCCCTCATGGGAGCGACGATGGGGGGCGTCCAGCTGCTCCTCGTCTGGTGGGGGAACTGGATCATCGCCACCTCGGTGGCGGGTATGATCGGCCTCGTCGTCGGGCTTCAGCTGGCCCGGTGGACGCGCCGCTTCGGCGCGGGGATCGGAGGACTGCTGCCGGAGTGGCCGCCGCCCGAAGGCCGCCGCGAGCCGCCGCGGCCGCCTGCGCCCGCAGTGTCTTCAATGTCCTTTCATCTCGCGTTCTTACCGTACTACGTGCTGCTTGTGCTGGTCGGAGTGGTCACCTTTGTCCCACGACTGGGCTCCGCGCTGTCCGCCGTGCGGATCACGATGCAATTTCCGCCGGCGACGACCTCGTTCGGATGGATCACCGACGCCGCCCAGGCGGCGCTTCCGATCTTCGGGCATCCCGGTGCGCTCATCCTCTACGCGTCGGTCCTCTCCGCGGTGCTCTTCACGCGACTCGGATACCGGATCCCGCTGGGCGTCCTGTGGCGGAGTACTGTCCGCCAGGGGGTCCCAACCTCGATCACAATCCTCGCCCTGGTCGGTGTGGCGATGCTCATGGTCTACAGCGGGATGACCTACCTGCTCGCGGCGGGTCTGGCCCGGGCCGGCCGGGTGTTTCCTTTCCTCTCGCCGTTCATCGGCGTGCTCGGAGCCGTGATCACGGGAAGCAACACGAACTCCAATGTGCTGTTCGGCGCCCTGCAGCGGGACGCGGCCGTGCTCCTCCGCCAAAACCCGGTGCTCATCGCAGCCCTGCAGACGGTGGGCGCATCGCTCGGCTCGATGATCACGCCGGCGAAGGTCGTGCTGGCCACCGTGACCACGGGGCTGGCCGGCCAGGAAGGTGCCGTCATGCGCGTGACCGGCCGCTACCTGCTCGTCATGACCGCCTTGCTGGGCATCCTGGGACTAGGCTGGTCGCTGTTCTGATACTCTGCCCAAGCGCATCCACAACGTCGCGACGGCCAGGAGCAGGCTCAGCCCCATGATCGGTGTGAAGAGCCGGACCAGGCCCGTTGCGCCCGCCAGCTCGACCAGTGCGAATCCGAACCAGCCGATGTTCAGGCCCCAGAAGATGACCGGATCCGCCCATGACCAGGTCTGCGCGCGCCGGGCCGCAGTGGCCAGGAGGATCGCCGCCAGGATCGCGTTCGTCATCATCCCGACGAACTCGGTGTGCGCGATGGCGACGAACAAGACGCGCGGCGGCTCGAGATTGCGCGCGAAGTACGCCATGACCACGTAGGTGAGCAGGGCGACGTCGAAGATGACCGCGATCGCCGTGATGGCCACGTGCCGTTCTCCCGTGGGCGCCCGCCACGAGGTGCGGGCGACGCGAGGTGCCATCCGGATGGCGAAGATCACCGTTGCCGTCACCTGGAGGAGGAGGATCGGCGGAAACAGCTGCGGCAGGTTGAGGGTCGCCGCGGCCGCGGCCAGCCAGCCGCCGACGAACAGCAGGACGACCGAGATGGCGCCGGCGAGGCTGCGCCGTCCGTCGATCCCGCCGCCCAGCCGCCACTCGACGAAGGCGAAGGCGGCGGGCAGGATGTACCCGATGGTCATCATCGCCGGATGTGCCTCGTTCACGTTGCCTGGAAAGCGGACACCGGCGAACCGGGCCTCGACCAGCACGCCGAGGACGGCGCCCAGCGTCAGGTTGATGACGGCGGTAAGCGCGGCCAGCCGTGCCACGCTCATGTAGACCCGACCGCTCTGCCGGATGGTCCACCCCAGCATCCAGACGACGCCGATCAGCGCCAGTGTGCCGAACACCGCGTGCAGTACGCCGCTGCTCAGTAGCCCGCCGGGATAGAAAAGGAAGAACGTCAAGGGATAGATGCCGATGGCGACGGCGGCATAGCGCGCCAGGGAACGCACGCCGCCGGCGGCTGCTCGTCCGCCGTCTCCCGCGGTGAACAGCCAGATCACCGCGGCGAGGAGCCCCAGCGTAATCCAGCCGATGGTCCCGGTGTGCAGGTGTGTCAGCAGCATCGGGCGCTCCGCCCGCGGGTCGATCATGGCCACCCGCTGGCCGTTGACCAGGCCGATGACGGTCGTGATGACGACGAGCGCGAGACCAGTCTTCCAGAGCAGCGTCAGTTCGCTGCCGGGCGGTGCATCTCGTCCTGTCTCTATCCGCATCATCGGGGGTCCCCTCGCCTGCGTCGCTGCCCAGTGATTACTTCAGACCTGCGCGCACCTTCCTGCATCGGAATCTCCCGGCGGTTTCGATGGGGGGGCCGCGGCGCCGGATTCAGGCCGCGACGCGTCGAAGTGCGAAGCGGGGGGTGAGACGAGTGCTACGCGAATTCCGGGAGTTCATCATGAAAGGCAACGCGCTGGACATGGCCGTGGGGATCGTCCTCGGCGTGGCCTTCGGCGCCGTCGTCGGGTCGCTGGTTGCCGACATCATCATGCCGCCGATCGGGCTGGCCCTCGGTGGGCTGGATTTCACGAACCTGTTCATCCGGCTGGGAGGTCCCCCGGCAGCGACCCTCGCGCAGGCGAAAGAGGCCGGGACCGTCACGCTCAACTACGGGGTGTTCCTGAGCAGGATCGTGGACTTCCTCATCATCGGGTTCGCCCTCTTCCTGATGGTCAGGCAGATGAACCGGCTGCGCTGGGCGGTTCCGCCGGCGCCACCGGCGACGAAGGAGTGTCCGTACTGCTTCTCGACGATCGCTGTCCAGGCGACCCGCTGTCCGCAGTGCACCTCGCAGCTCTCTGCCGCCGCCGGCGGAGCGCGGCCATGATCGCGACCCTGAACGGGATCCGGCTGGCCTGGGACGACCAGGGGCAGGGCACCCCTGTCGTTCTCCTCCATGGATTTCCATTCACGCGGTGGATGTGGCGTCCCCAGGTGGCGGCCCTCAGCCGGGGCCACCGCGTCATCACCCCGGATTTCCGGGGCTTTGGAGAGTCCGGCGGACTGATCGAGAGTCTCGAGCAGCTCGCCGAAGACGTGCACGCGATCGTCGAGCACCTCGGGCTGCCCCGTTTCGTCCTGGGCGGATTCTCGATGGGCGGGTACGTGGCGTTCCGGTACATCGCCCGCCATGCCGACCGCCTGTCCGGGCTCATGCTGCTCGACACCCGCCCGGAGGCGGACACGGAAGAGGGCAAGCAGCGGCGGTATGCGGGGATCGAGCGGATCCGCACGGAGGGTCCGAATGGCTTCCTCGATGACTTCACCAAGCTGGTCGTCTCGCCGCGTACGGTGGAATCACGGCCTGAGGTCGTGGCCGAAGTGAGGCGGCTGATGGAGGGAGCACGGCCCGGTGCGCTGGCCGGCGGACTGCGCGCGATGGCGGAGCGCCCGGACAGCACGCCGTTGCTCAGCACGATCACGGTACCCACGCTCGTCCTCGTCGGCGAAGACGACAAGGCCACTCCGGTCGAGAGCTCGCGGAAGATGGCGGCGGCCATCGCAGGCACAGATCTCGTGATCATTCCGGGCGCCGGCCATGTCAGCAACATCGAGCAGCCGGACGCCTTCAACACGGCGCTCGTCATGTTTCTCCGGAGGATCCGCTGATCGACGATCGCCCGCGGAGCCATTCCCGCCCGGCGGGGCGGTCTACTCCCCCGGCGGCGGGGCGGCCTACTTCCTCGGCGGCGGGGTGAAACCTCCGCGCAGCTGCCAGAGCTTGGGGAGCCACGAGTAGCCCAGCAGCCACGAGAACACGCACGACCCGAGGAAGTACGCGGCGCCCCCGGCCCCGCTGATGACCGGCGTCCGCAGCATCACGCCGAGGCTGATCAGCGGGCCCGCGGCCCCGAGGAGGACGAGCGGCGGAAGGGCGGTCCGCGGCCAGTACGGCGCTTCCAGCCGCGGCACGTCGTAGGCCGGCATCCCCAGCGCGAAGCGGTAGTACCACATGAGAAACGGCGTGACCTTGTACGCCTGTCCCGTGATCGCGAGTGTCACCCATCCGGTGAGAAACAGTGCCACGCCGCTGACGATCCACCGGCTAGGCTCGCGTACGATCGCGAGCCCCATCGCGTAGGCGAGGAACCCGGCGCTCAGGAGGATGGTCTCCAGGGCGATGATCTGCCAGTGCACCCGGGTGATATCGAGCGTGCGCCCCCAGGCACGGATGAACAGGCGGAGGTCCACACTGTAGAGGACGCCGCCCGCAGTCAACGCGAGGAGTCCTGCCCGGAGCAGCAGTGGGTGAATGAACAGGCCGCTCAGCACCGCGCCGCTGCCCGTCAACAACAGGATGAAGACCGCGCGCACGTGTGTCCCATCGAGGGTCCGGTGGGTGGTGAAGCGCACGAGCAGGTAATATGAGACGCCGGCGATGATGAAGACGAACCAGAGCACCAACCCCAAGGTGAGGTGGACGGCCAGCCCCATCGGCAGGAGCAGTGCCTTCCAGAATCCGAGACGCCAGTTGAGGGCCAGCAGGGTCCCCCAGGCCGTTGCCGCCACCAGCCCGGCGATCGCCACGCTCACATAGGTGAGCGGCCAGCTCCACCGGGTCCGCCGGGCCAACACCCACCACGCCGTTCCCGCGGAGATGAGGACGCTGACGATTACCGCCGATCCTCCGGCGATCAGCGGGCCGGTCTGGTGCGACCACAGGCCCGCGGTGAGACTGATCACGCCTCCTACGTGCATGACGAAGTGCCAGACTACGAGGCGCGGCGGCTCATGGCGCACCCCCGCGGCGGCGGGCAGCAGCTGGTGCAGCGCGCCGAGGGCGATCATCGTCCCCCAACCCAGTGTGACGAGATGGTTGGCGGTGAGGACAAGAGGGGAGCGGTGCTGGAGCGTGGCAAGGTTTGGCGCGGCGACGGCGACGAACGCCCCGACAACCGGAAAGAGCAGGATCGCGGCGACGAGGAAGAGGCCGGACCGGGTAAGGCGCGGTCTGTCCGGCTGGACCCAGGCGTGCGCCATCTTATCTGCTTTCCCGGTGGTCTTCACACGGTCAAATGGGCGAGGCTTCCCCGCCCGCCCAAGACCTGGATCACGCGGGCAGGCGGCCCTTCAGCTCTTTGGCGGTGAACGGACCGGGTTCGGCGATGAGACCCCGCGCCGCCTCCACCTGCTCCCACACGTTCCACAGCAGCACGCCGCGCACCCGCATATCCCGTAAGTAGTAGACGACCCCCTCCCGGAAGGGATCTTTCCAGTCTTCGACGATCTCGAGCCGGCTGTCCAGCTCGCCGACCGCCTCGTATCCGAGATCGAAGAGATCCGAGTAGAAGAACGGAAGATGATGGTAGGGCTCCGTCTGCCCGGCCATGTTCCGCCCGGCGGCCTGGCCCATCGTGTTGGCATTGTCCTCGTGCTCCACGCGGAGGCGATGGCCCAGGGCGGGGTTGTAGAAGTTCGCCACATCGCCCGCCGCGAAGATCTCCGGATTCGTCGCGCGCAGATACTCATCCACGACGATGCCGTCGTCCACCTGCAGGCCGGCGTCTTTGGCCAACCCCACGTTCGGCGTGATCCCGAGTCCGGCGACCACGCCGTCTCCTTCGATCACGGCGCCCGACTTCGTGCGCAGGAGCCGTGTCGTTTTCCTCTGCTCGTACCCGGCGGCGACCTCCCCGGGTCTGACGTCGACGCCCTTCTCCTTGTAGTAGCCGTTGAGGAAGCGGGCCAGCGCGCGCGGGAAGATCTTTCCCCCAATCCCGTCTTCGGGAAACAGGATCGTGACCTGTCTGCCGTTCATCGCCAGGGCGGCGGTGATCTCGGAGCCGATGAATCCTCCACCGATGACGATGAAATGCCTCGCCCGCCGGCTCTCCTCACGCAGGTGTCTGTAATCGTCGAACGTGCGGAAGTAGGTGATGTCCTCTCCGCCGAATGGCAGACGTTCGGGAGTGCCGCCGGTGGCGAGGAGCAGTCTGTCGTACGTGTAGGTCTCTCCTCGATCGTCCGTGACCTTGTGTCCGTCGGCATCCAGGGCCACGGCGCGCCGGCGCAGGTGAACCTCGGCGCCGAGTCCGGGAGTGTCGCGCCAAATCTGTTCCTCCGGCTGTCCCTTCCACAATCCCTTCGTCAGGGGCGGACGGTTATAGGGGTGATGGCCCTCCGCGCTGAGCATGCCGATGCTCCCGCGCTCATCCACCTCCCGGATCCCGCGGACCGCGGAATCTCCGGTCATCCCGCCGCCGACGATCAGATAAGCGTAGTGCATCTCGACCTCCGTACGTGAGGGCTCACCGCTCAAAACGCGCGCCGGACGATCTATCTTCCGATTCCGGAATCCCGGGTACCCGGAGATCGTCCCGTGCGGCAAACGATTGAAGTCTCTCTGCGTTCTCGCGATACGCTCAACTGCTTGACGACGCGGGTAGCGGTCTGGTACAGTGCGGGTAACAGAAACACGAGCCATAGATCGTCTGGGCCACGGCGCCCCCATTGTGGGGCGCCGTCGTCATTTCGGACCATCTCATCATGGGAGGCCGGTCGATGAAGGAGCAGATTCGCAATCACATCTCGGACCGGGCGATGGCCAATCCATCGTCGGTCATCGAGTTCTGCCGCGCGCAGGACGTGCAGATGGTGGACTTCCGGTTCACCGACCTGCTCGGCACCTCCCAACACTTCAGCTCTCCCGTCACCGAGATGGACGAGAGCATGTTCGTGGAGGGCGTTGGATTCGACGGGAGCAGCATCCGCGGCTTCCAGCACATCAACGAATCCGACATGATCCTCCTCCCCGACGCCGCGTCCGCCCGGGTCGACCCGCTGCTCAGAGTGAAGACGCTGCTGCTGACCTGCGACGTCTACGACCCGGTGACCCGCAACCGGTACTCGCGTGATCCACGCTACATCTCGCAGAAGGCTGAGCGACACCTGGTTCACTCGGGGATCGCGACGACCTCGTACTGGGGTCCGGAGGCGGAGTTTTTCGTGTTCGACGACGTGCGCTACGATCTGAGCGCGCACGGCGCCTTCTATGCCCTCGACTCCGCCGAGGCGATCTGGAACACGGGCCGCGACGAGAAGCCGAACCTCGGCCATAAGCCCCGGCACAAAGAGGGCTACTTCCCGGTGCCGCCGGCCGACAGCCTCCAGGACTTCCGGTCCGGACTGGTGCTGAAGCTGCAGGAAGCGGGGATCGAGGTCGAGGTGCACCATCATGAGGTCGCGTCCGCCGGGCAGTGCGAGATCGATCTGCGCTTCGCCCCGATGACCGAGATGGGCGACGGGATGCAGCTCTATAAGTACCTGGTGAAGATGTACGCGAAGGAGCACTTCAAGACGGCGACCTTCATGCCGAAGCCGATCTTCGGCGATAACGGCTCCGGCATGCACTGCCACCAGAGCCTCTGGAAGGACGGGACGAACCTCTTCTTCGACGCCGCCGGGTACGCGCAGCTCAGCCAGATGGCGCGCTGGTACATCGGAGGGTTGCTCGCCCACTCCGCGGCGCTCATGGCGTTCTGCGCGCCGACGACGAACAGTTACCGGCGGCTCGTCCCCGGGTACGAGGCCCCGGTGAACCTCGTTTACTCGCAGCGCAACCGCAGCGCGGCGGTGCGCATCCCGGTGTACTCGACCAGCCCCCGGAGTAAGCGCATCGAGTACCGGCCGCCGGATCCCACGGCCAATCCCTACCTGGCGTTTGCAGCGATGCTCCTGGCCGGCCTCGACGGCATCCGGCGCGAGATCGACCCAGGAACCCCGATGGACGTCGATCTCTACGAGCTGCCTGACGCCGAGGCGGCCCAGATCAGGCAGGTACCCGGATCGCTCCCCGAAGCGCTGAGCGCGCTGGAAGCCGATCACGCCTTCCTCCTCGAGGGCGATGTGTTCACGCTGGACCTCATCGAGACGTGGATCGAGCTCAAGCGGAAGAATGAAGTGGACTTCGTGCGGATGCGGCCGCACCCGGCGGAGTTCTTCCTCTACTACGACGCCTAGCACGCGGAGAGGGTTGCAGGGGGACGCCGCGCCTGCGTCCCCCCGTGCTGTTCAGCGGAGCCGGTCGGCGCGGATGCGGTCATCGTAGCGCGCGATGCGGCGGAGGTGCAGCCGGCCGTCGGGATCATAGATCTCCGCGACTTCGGTGATGGTTCCCGGCTGGCGCATGTGCATGGCGGCGAGGATGGCCTCTTCCTGATCGGCCCCCTCCCAGCAGCACCCTCCGGGTGATTGCCAGACTTCATATCGCGACATCACGCACCTCTTGTATTCAAGCCTACCCCGCCCGGATGCGCCGTAATCGCGGATGCGCGAAAAAGAGAGAGGCGGCCCATACCGCAGGCTGCCTCCCGCTAAACATCCAACCGCACGATCTTGAGCGCCGGCCGGCGCTACGTCCGGCGGATGCCGCCTACCGCCACTTGATCGTGCAGCCCACGACTTTGGTCTCAGACGTGACCGGCGCCGTTCCGGAGAGCAGGGCGTCCATCGCGTCGCGCAGGTACTGATGCTGCACCGCTTGAGGATCCTCGTAGTTGTCGTCGGGCGCGCCATGATAGCGGAGCGTCCCGGTGCGGTCGAAGAGGAAGACCTCCGGTGTCCGGGTGGCCCCATACGCGCGGGCGATCTCCTGCGTCTCGTCAAAGAGGTAAGGGAAGGGATAGCCCTTCTCCTCGGCCCGAGCCTTCATGTGTGCGAAGTCGTCCGTCGGATACTTCACGGGATCGTTCGCATTGATGAGAACGAACCGCACTCCCCGCCCGGCGTAGACGCGCTGGGCCGTGATGAGCCGGTCCTCCCAGGCCTGCGCGTACGGGCAGTGGTTGCAGTGGAAGATCACTCCGAAGACGGGTGCGCCGGCGAAATCCTCGGGACGGTACGTCGTCCCATCTGTCGCCGGGAGGGCGAAGGGGATGACACGCGAGTCCAGGGCCAACGGCATCGATACTCCCTCCTACTCTAGATGTGGCGGCCGTGTGGATTGGGCCGCGGTGTTCGCCGGCGCGGGTTCGTTTCCGCGCGCGGCGGTACGGACTGCACGGCGGATCATCTCCGCGCTGGGCAGTGGGGTCACGCGCCCGTCATCCGTGAAGTAGACGCGGCAGGACAGGCCGATCGGATTTTCGCCCGGAGGCTGGATGTCCATGCCGTTGATGCGGATGGTCGGCGATCCGGGGAATTGCCGCGCCGCGGCCTGGTCCTCCGTATCGACGCGGGTGACCTCGACGGGCACCTCCAGGGCTTCTTCGCGGAGGACGTCGCGGAGCCGTGCCAGCGCCTGCTCGTGTGACGGACAATCCTCCCAGTAAAGAAATTCGATGTGCATCATGAAATCAAACGTGCGGCTGCGGGCTGTCTATTTCAGCATGCTGAGCCCGGAACCACGACATTGCTTCCACTTCCGGAGGGGAGCTGCGTCCCCCTCCATCGCACCCCCGCGACGCAGGCAGGGGATGGTGACCGCGGGGGTGCATTGACTCCAGTGTGCGCGACCTCTTTCTCCTCCGCGACGACGTTGTCTTCCTCAATCACGGTTCGTTCGGCGCGTGTCCCCGCGCGGTCTTCGAGGAGTACCAGCGCTGGCAGCTCGAGCTGGAGCGCCAGCCCGTCGAGTTCCTGGCCCGGCGCGTCCGCGGATTGATGCGTGATGCGCGTGAGGTGCTGGGCCGATACGTCGGCGCCGATGCCGACGATCTCGTCTTCGTGCCGAACGCGACGACCGCCGTCAACATCGTCGCCCACTCGCTGCTGCTTCATACCGGAGACGAGCTAGTCGTCACTGATCACGAGTACGGAGCCGTCGATCGCACCTGGCGGTTCGTCTGCGCGGAAAGCGGGGCGACGCTCGTTCGCGCCGCGATCGCGGTGCCGGTCAGGACCGCCGGGGAGATCGTCGAGTCCCTCTGGTCGGCCGTGACGCCGCGGACCCGCGCGATCTGTCTCAGCCACATCACCTCGCCGACGGCGCTGATCCTGCCCGTGGGAGAGATCGTGCGC